>JACQOR010000069.1 GCA_016202435.1 Chloroflexota bacterium | reverse complement strand
GTCCGGCTGTAGGTGTCCGGCTGTAGGTGTCCGGCTGTAGGTGTCCGGCTGTAGGTGTCCAATATGAGGGCTATCGAGGAGTGCCCGAGCATTTCCTGGACGACTTTTGCGTGAGTACCGGCGGCCAGGAGTAGCGTAGCAGCCGTGTGCCTCAGATCTGGAATCGCATTCGGGGCAAGCCCGCCCGTTCCCACAAAAGCCAAAAAGAGCGGCGGAGCAAGTTCCCTGCCTCAATAGGGCGTCCGCAGGTATTCGCGAAGACGGAATTGTGCTCCTCCCACGGGTCTCCAGCTGCCTTGCGGGCGAATTCCTGTCGGTCGCGATGGGTGCGAAGGGCTGCAACGGCGAGCGGCGTCAACGTGAGGGATCGACAGCTCCGCTCGCTCTTCGGCTCCGATTCCTCGAAGCCGCGTTCCGTGACCCGTCGAACGGTCCGACGGACCTGGACGCGACTGGTGTCGAGGTCCACATCGGCCCATCTCAGGCCAAGCAGGTCGCCCTGTGAGCTGGGCGATCAGAAGTTGATCGTTCTCGTCAAGCTCTGGCGTGGGAAGCTGCGGCCCGTCTTCCCACCTGTTCGCGAGGGTAACCGCCGTGGCCCAGGCCAGCGGCGGCCAATCCCATGGGAATCGAAGGAGCCGCCGCACCTTCGACCAGGGAGCCGCTGTCCAGTCGTAAGGCAAGCTGTGAGACATAGTTCCGATTCGGTACTATCGGGGCCTACTGTGGGGACGCACCAGCTGCTGGGTGTGTGACTTCTCGGAATCCAACCCGGTCGTGGACTGCTTCATGAGGGAGTCGCCGGCGATCAAGGGTGGACGCGTCGCTCGCTGGAGCCTGGGTGGTGCGCGTCCGGGGGACGTGGCGGTGCTCCGTGGGCTACCTCGGCTGAGAGAAGCCAAGAGGGGGCGCGCAAAACTGCGCCCCCTCTTGGCAGGCGTAAGCCCCCCTCTTTACTTCTTCACCACGTCCGCCCACCAGTCCTGGTTGGCGCCGTACGGAATGATCCCGCTGACTCCTTGCCCGACTATCCAAGGGATGGGCTCCCAGTAGAAAGGCCACCAGGTCACCTGGTCCATCACGTGGTCCGTGTAAGCACGGTAGGCACTTCGCGCTTCGTCATCCCGCACTGCCACTTCAACTGCCGCGATCAACCGGTCCATGCGCGGCTCGCTCCAGCGCCCGCGGTTACTGCCGCCGCTCCAGTTGTTGGACTCGTCCGGTATGGCTTTCGACAGGTAACGACGAGTTTCCTGGGCGCCAGAGGTGATGTTCGCCGCTCCCGGCTTGGTGGAGATGAACTTCTGGTCGTTCTGCTCGGTCGCGGTCAGGGTGTGCAGCTCGAGGTTGATACCCAGCTTCTTCAGGTCGTCGCGGATGATGGAGTTCTCTTTCTCCCAGTCGGTCCCGCGGCGGATCAGCACTTGGTAGTCGAAGCGCTCCCCGCTCGGGGAGTGGACCAGGATCCCGTCCGGCCCCCTGGTCCAGCCGGCCTCGGCCATCAGCTGCTCGGCCCGGCGCAGGTCGTACGGGTAGTTCCAGGGGAAGTCGCGCGAGTTGATGTAGTCCTTCAGGTACCTATAGGGGTCAGTGGTGGGGTGATACGGCTGGCGGGCCACCGCGCCGCCCCCGAGTGTCATCAGGTCCATCAGCTCTTCCCGGTTGATGGCCTGCAACCCGGCCTGGCGCACCTTCTGCTGCGTCATACCGTTGACCGGTCGTGCGTACACCGCGTCCACCATCAGCTCGTAGTTGTTGGCAGCCGAGCGCTCCCCGATCAGTACCTGGTGGCCGGTGCCCTCCCGCTGGAAGCGGCCCTTCATCTCGGCCGCGATCTCCATCCCTATGGCGGGGGGAGTAAGCACGTCCACCACGCCGGACAGGAAGTGGGCCACCATCACGTTCGGGTCCGGAACGATCTGCACCAGCACCCGGTCGATCTTGGCCGGGCCCTTGTAGTAGTCCATGAACCGCTCGAACTCGATGAACGATGCCGGCTCATAGCGGACCAGACGGAACGGCCCGGCCCCGATGTACTCATGCAGGTTGGCGGCGTGGCGTCCCAGTTCGCTCTTGTTGCGCTGGTAGATCGGCTCGAAGATGTGCTTGGGCAGCGGATGGATGTCGTCCCCGTAGCGGCCGAGGACGGACGGCTGGCCCCAGTGAGCGGTCACCGTGTAGTCGTTCACCTTCGTGAACCCCTTGATCAGCCACGCTCCGCCGGAGGGCGTCTCCTGGGGGACGTCCGGGTCGTTCATCATGGTCACGGTGAAGATGATGTCGTCCACCGTGACCGGCATCCCGTCGTGCCACTTCGCGTTGTTCACGATGGTCCAGGTCATGTCCATCCTGCCGTCCGGATGGATCGCCCAGGTTCCATCGGCCTGGCTGGGCAGCTTGGTGGCCAGCCGCATCTCGCGCTCCCCGGCCGGGATGCGCGACGGCGAGGTCATCGGCTCTTCGGCTAGTTCGACCCAGTGCCGCCAGGCGCCGCTGCCAGTGCCCACCGCGATGCGGTTATCGAAGGCCGTGATCTCGCGCTGGATCGCGATGGTCAACGTTGTGGGCGTGTGGGGCGTCTCGGCGGTGTCCGCCCCGCCGCGTGCGGCCGGGCTCCCTCCCTGCGTGCAGGCGGTCAGCAGCAGCAGGCTGCCCAGAACGATGGACAAACCAGATTGCTTTCTTGCCACGGCCTACCCCCCTTTCGCGGTCGCTGGACCGAAGCAATGCGTAATGCACGCGGTGCGACTGCCACCCCGGTGATGACCAGGGTGGCAGTCCGCCCCCACCAGCCCTGGTTTCTGCAGGAGCGCCCCGAGCCCCAGATCCAACTGTCGTGACTCCACGTCCTTTTACCAGCCTGGAGGGGTGGCGTCAAGCTTCCTGTGTAATTTCGGGGAGAGGGGCATTCTCCCAGCCGCTGCTCAACGCCCAACGATGCCGCGCAACGTTGGCCCCAGCGGACAAGGCCTCTGACGCGGGCGATTCCGGGTCGCTCAAGGGTGGCGCTGCTAGCCGTATCGGTATGTGGGGCCTACGTGGGCGAGGCGCGCTCGTTCCGTTTTGCTTGCTCTCACAGGGCGTCGAGCTCGGCGAGAGCGGTTCCGCCGTTTCCTCCCTTCTGAGCCGGTCCCTGATCCCGTCGCGGAAGATGCAGCCCTCCAGGACCAACGCCATCAAGCGGATAGAGCAACGGTTTCCTAAACCGTGTGTGGCGCGTTCGAGTCGCGCCGGGGGCACCGGTTTTCAGGCAAGATATTGCGCTTTCAGCGCGTATCTGTCGGTGGGCGCTCGAATTTGACCACCAGGACGCGAAAGACCCCGAAACCTTGGGCGGAACCCCGGTCTTCACCGGCACCCGGGTTCCGGTGCAGTCCCTGATGGACTACCTCGAAGCCGGCCAGCCACTCGACGAGTTCCTCGAGGACTTCCCCACCGTGACCCGCGAGCATGCCGTGGGCGTGCTCGAACAAGCAAAAGACTCCTTGATAAACGCAACGGACGGCTAGCAGTTCGAACAGGAGCCGGCCTCAGAAGCGCCGCAACAAACTGTCATACTCGGCATGGGACCCGATCCAAAACCAAAGCATCCGGTCGGAGTCCCGTTGCAGACCAAGAGCGCGCCAACCACGACCGATGCGCACTGAGTAGATCGGCTCTGCCGGGTGGACCCGCTTGAATTGCAGGCTTGGGTGATGCGGGTCCTGGGACCAAAGCTGGTAAGCCGTTCGAGCCTGGCGTTGAACATCCCTTGGAAGGCGCCGAAAACCGTCGGGAAACGCGGCCGACGTGTGTGAGGTCAACCCCGCTTTTGGGGCGGCTCGGTTGTCTCCTCTTGCACTTCCGCCAGCAGATCCTCAAGCGGCTTGGTGAGACCAGCGTCGTCCTCGGCGCGCGACTCGGCGGCTAGCCGCTCAAGAACGGCTTGGGAACGATCATCGGCGAAGTGCTCATCCCAACGCCGTGCGTCCTCGATCTCCTCCAGGATCAGCGCCGCAAGCGCATCCTGCTCGTCGTCAGGCAGCAAAGCAGCCTTGGCGATCGCCCGTTCGAAGCTGCGAGTCAAGCTTGGCATCGCTCTACTCCCTATCCCTGTTCTCGACGCCAAACATACCCAGAACCGATTATCGCTGTCCTCGTCGAAGGCATCCCGCCCCAGGTTTGAGGAGGCCGCCTGACGGCCTCCGGCCGACGCGCGCCAGCTGCGCGCTCGTGCCGTGCGCCACGTCGCCCGCTCTGCGAGTCCGCGCAAAGTGCCCCCGGGTTGGTCACTCCAGCGCTTCGGATAGCATCGGCGCTTCACTCCCGCCACGGTCTGCGCGCTCGACGCGCGCCCGCTCGCACCTTGTGTCGGCTGTCGCCGACGCAGCGTCTGGGGCACTGTCGTGCCCCCGCGAGCGGAGGGGAGGACGGAGGGCAGGATACGCATTCGGCCACCGCTCTCGCGCCGGCGCCGTCGCTGATGAACTTGAAGCGACCGCCCAGGGACCTACGGCGGCCGGGGGGCATCGAGCGTTTCCCGCACCTTGCTCGCCAGCTGGCGCGGCGTAAAAGGCTTCTCCAGGTACGCCCCGCTCTGCTCCAGCACGCCGTGCCGGTGGGCAGCCTCGCTCGTGTACCCTGACATGTAGAGCACTCTCAGGTCCGGGCGCTGGACCGCGAGCGCCGCGGCCAGATCCGGACCACTCATGCCCGGCATGACGACGTCCGTGAGCAGCAGGTGGACAGGACCCGTGTGGCTCTCGCAGATGCGCAGCGCCTCGTCGCCATCCTTCGCAGGGAGAACGACGTAGCCGCTCGCTTGCAGGACTTCCTGGGCCAGTGCGCGCACCCCGGCCTGGTCCTCAACCAGGAGCACTGTCTCGTCCCCAGGCTCGAGGGCCGCTCCGCTCGCTGGCGCCGAAGCCGGAGCTTCGGGCTCCCCCTCCGCCATCGGCAGGTAGATCTTGAAGGTGGTTCCCCGCCCCGGCTCGCTGTAGACCCAGACGTGCCCGTTGCTCTGCTGCACGATGCCGTAAACGGTCGCCAGGCCCATGCCCGTTCCTTTCCCCGGCTCCTTGGTCGTAAAGAACGGCTCAAAAATGCGCTCCTGGGTTTCAGGATCCATTCCCATGCCGGTGTCGGTTACCGCGAGCATCACGTACGGGCCGGCCGCGCTGCCGGGGTGCTGGACGACTTGCTGTTCATGCAGCGCCACGTCGTCAGTCTCGATGGTGAGCTTCCCACCCCCTGGCATCGCGTCCCGAGCGTTGACCGCCAGATTGACGATCACCTGCTCCAGCTGACTGCGATCCGCGCGGATATGGCCCACGGATGGGGCGAGCAGGGTCACCAGATCGACGTCCTCGCCGAGCACTCGCTGGAGCAGCTGATCGATGCCGACAATGACCTCGTTCAAGTCGAGGACCTGGTACTGCAAAACCTGGCGCCGGCTGAACGCCAGCAGCTGCCGCGTGAGCGCCGCGGCTCGCTCGCCCGCGTTGACGATCTCGTCGAGGTAGGTTCCTTGCGGCCCCGGGAGATCGACTTGGGTGCGAAGGAGGTTCCCGAAGCCGATGATGGCCGTGAGCAGGTTGTTGAAGTCGTGGGCGATGCCCCCCGCGAGCTGCCCCAGCGACTCCAGCTTCTGCGCCTGACGCAACCGCTCTTCGCTCTCGCGGAGCGCCTCTTCCGCCGCCCTCCGCTCGGTCACGTCCTCCACGCAGCTCTCGTACGCGAGCAGCGCGCCGGCCGCGTCCTTGGCGGCCTGGACCGTTTCGCTGATCCACGCCGTGGCCCCGTCGGCGCGACGAGCCCTGCTCTCGAGCCGCACGACGCGCCCCGAGGCATCCAGGAGGCGAGCCAGCTCTTCCGCGCGATCGGATTCCGCGTAGAAGTGGTGCGCCAGCAAGGTGACCGCGTCCCGCATGTGCTCGGGTGACTCGTAGCCCAGCATGCGGGCGAGGGCGGCGTTGGCCGTCAGAAGACGCCCGTCCGCCGTTGCCTGGTAGATGCCCTGCGGCGCGGTGTCGAAGATACTGCGGTATCGCGCCTCCGCCTGGCGCGCCTCGCGGTATAGGGAAGCGTTCACCAGGGCAGCGGCGGCAATGCCGGCCAGGATGCCCAGGGATTTCACCTGGCCGAGGGTGAACCCCCGGCGGTGCCGGGTGCTGAGGTTCAGGACGCCGATCACGTTGCCGGCCAGCACGAGCGGATAGGAGATCGCGGACCGGATCTCGGGGCGCGGGTGGGTGGGCGCGAAGCGAGCATCCGCGACCGCTCCCTCCAGGTGCAGCGGCTCGCCGTGCTGCGCGACCCACCCGGCGACGCCCTGCACGATGGGGACGCGTTCACCCAGGATGTGCTCTCGGTCAGCGCCCCGAACCGCGGCCACGTAGAGCGCTTCGCCACCCTGCGTTGGGAGCATGATGGAAACTTCGCTCGCGTCACATTGCTGTAGGGCCGCGTCGGCCACCTTGTCGAGAATGGTGTTGAGGTCCAGGGTGTAGGCAACGGCCTGCCCCAGCTCGTAGATGCCGACCGCGTCGCGCAAGGCCAGGTTCTCATCTCGCAGGCGGCGC
>JACQOR010000068.1 GCA_016202435.1 Chloroflexota bacterium | reverse complement strand
TGCCATCCTCAAGTCCTCGGCCACCGGTGGTTCCTCCTCATCGTTGATCTCGACAATCTCGATGAGAACCACACGGTGGCCGTCTTCGTCAACGGCTCTCTTGCCTTTTACACACTTCCGGGGACATTACCTGGGCAGCCACCCTTGGACCTAGGCCAGCTTGCGCAAAAGGGGCAGGTCAGCGGGACAGAAGCGTTGCCTCAACTCGGCGGTCGCCACGCTCCAACTTGGGCCCGCGCCGTCCGGGCCGTCTGGCGCGCGCGGGCAATGGGCTCAGGGGTTCGACCTCCGCGGACAAAGCCAAGCGCCAGTTCCACCGCCGTTTCCGCATCGGTGCGCCACCCGGCATGAACCGCGACCGGGCGGACGCTCGACCGGGTGCGGAGCCAATACCCTACGATCTCCCCGCCAACTCGAAGCGGCGATCGCGATCCTTGGTCGCCCGCTGGAGGCGGCCCCTTGGCATACAGCGTCCGGTCCGTCACGCCGACGGTGGGGATGCCGAGTACGGCTCCGAGGTGGAGCGCCAGTCCGGCGCGCCTCGGATGATCTCTCCCCGTCGCGTTCACAAAGAGCAGGTGCGGCAGCCGGGAAAGGGCCCGCACGGCTGCCTCGAGCAGAGGTCCCTCCCGCAGAGCCAAGAGTCCAGGCTGGTATGCAGAGCCAGCTGTACCCTCGATGTGGACCGCTTCCCAATTGGAGTCCTGACGCAGGACGGCAGCCGCCCAGCCTCGATCCCCAGGCGTGCCGGGGCCAGCGGCACCCCGCTCAAAGCAGACAAAGCAGCCGCCCACATCGACCGGGCCGAGCGGGAGCAGGGGCTCCGGAGCGCGCCGCCCTAGCGCGTGTTGGAGCGCGATGAGCTCCTGCTCGGATCTCGGCCACATGGATGGATCCGTTTGTTCCCCCCAGCCCTCGTCAGATTAACTGGGACGCTGAAGATCACTCCATGGCGCGCTAGCTGGTACTATCCGCGCGGCTGACGTTTCCACAAGGAGGAAGAATGCCGCGCATACGTCCCAGGTCAATTCTTAATTCCAGCGGTCAACCGTCGACCAGCATGTACGCTCATGCTCCCACGATCCAGGAGGGGGCCAGGGCGCTCGACGCGGGGATCGGCGCGGCCGGACGGATTCCCCCGCAGCTCCGAAAACTGATGAACGTCAAAGCAGCCTTACTGGTTGGCTGCCCGTTCTGAATTGACAGCAACTCTGCTGGAAGCAGACGCGAAGGGGCCACAGATGCGAAGATCGCCGCGCTGACGCACTATCAGACCAGCGACCTGTTTACGGACGAGGAGCGCGTCGCTCTGGAGTTGGCGGAGGCGATGACGGTCACGCCGCCCGATGTGACCGACGAACTTTTCGCGCGGCTCCAGCGCTACTATGACGATGCTCAGCTCGTTGAACTGGCCGCGATCGTTGCCCAAGAGAACTTTCGGAGCCGTTTCAATACGACGTTTCGTATCGAGAGCCAGGGCCAGTATTGCCCGCTTCCGGTGCCGGACGCGTCTCGGCCCCTGGTTTCTGGCTAGCGCGGTCTGGTGGGAGGCACTGGTCAGTCGTGGAGATCCGCGAAGGGCTACCCGAACATCGGGTACCAGAGGCGGCGCGGGATGGGGCGAGGGATCCCAACATCAGGCTGGAGGGCCTGGTGGAGGAACCCCGGACCTTGCAGCCCAGCGACCTCGCCGCGCTGACGCGAGTCGACCTCGCCGGCCCGTTCGATTGCGAGGAGGGGTGGCAAGTCGAGCACCTCACCTGGCGAGGGGTTCGGCTCTCGGATGTTGTGGCGCTCGCGGGTCCGCGGCCCGAGGCGTTCTGGATACGAGTGACCTCGGGCGAGTACGCTGTCCTGATAGCCCTCACCGAAGCGGACTCGGCGCTGCTGGCGGAAGAGCTGAATGGGGAGCCGCTGAGCCTGGAACATGGCGGGCCCTGGCGCCTGATTGTGCCTGGCGGCACGTGCTTCACGAGTGTGAAGTGGGTTGATCGGCTGGAGCTGACGGCGGAGCCCGGTGAAGAGTCGGGAGAGGCCATCGCGCGTGCCCGGCTGAGGAACCGTAGGTGATCGCGGCACGAAAGTAACCGCGGGACATCACTGACGGAACCCGGTTGGGTCCTGCGGGCTGTGGTCTGGACGCGCCGCCCCAAGGCTAGGTCGTGGCGACCCGACCCTGCCGTCGCGCAACGTGGGGTGCTGCGTGTCGGTGCGTCTGAAGCGCGTGTATGAGAAGCCTGGCGCCGATGACGGTCTGCGTATTCTGGTGGACCGCGTCTGGCCCCGTGGGCTGTCCAAGAAGGAAGCTGGCGTCGATCAATGGTTGCGTGAACTCGGGCCGAGTACCCAACTGCGCAAATGGTTCGGTCATGACTCCGGTCGCTGGGAGGAGTTCCGGACCAAGTACCGACTAGAACTGGCAGCTCCTCAGCAACGCCAGCTGCTGGAGCACGTGCGCGAGCTCGCGATTCGGGAGACGGTCACGATCCTGTACGGCACGAGGGACGCTGAGCACAACCAGGCGGTTATCATCGCCGAAGCCTTGGAGGAGTTGACCTAAAGACAACCGCGACGGGTCAGCTGGCATTTCTGACTCCTTCGTGAGCGAAGGCGAACGACCGACTCGCTGCCAGACCAGAATTACCTGCCCCTCTGGACTGCGGTTCTGAATCCAATCGTAGGTTCACTCTCGTCACTGCCAGGGCCGTCTCTCCGCGGCTGTCGTGCGGCCGGTCTGCGCTCGTGCCCTTATTCGGGTATTAACATGGTTGACACACTAGGTGACCGGCCGGATACTCTGGCAGCTTACAGCCCTGCGAAGGGCAAGTTTGTGAGCCTGCTGGAGATCATGAAGCGGTTTAAGGTCGAGCAATTGCTGATTCTTAACGACATGCTCATTCAATTGGATAGCCAACACCATATCGCGGATGACGCCCTTCTAGACCAGAAGTTTAGGGATGAGTGGCTTCCAGTGTTTGAAAGGGCTGCGGAGGACTGTAGTAGGTGGGAGCTAAGAGCATCTGAGGCGAGTGGTCGTCGCCTGGCCCGGTAATGTCCCCGGAAGTGTGTAAAAGGCAAGAGAGCCGTTGACGAAGACGGCCACCGTGTGGTTCTCATCGAGATTGTCGAGATCAACGATGAGGAGGAACCACCGGTGGCCGAGGAC
>JACQOR010000070.1 GCA_016202435.1 Chloroflexota bacterium | reverse complement strand
TCCCCCGACGCTGAAACGGGGCTGAAGCACGAGTAGCGCGGGGCGGGTGATGAGTCGCATCGTACAACCAACGTCTGAGAGGCTGATCGAGTTGAAAAGGAATTCCATGAGTTTAGCGACAGCCCAGTTCCCCCACCTCAGCAGGAAACCCATGTTGGCACCGGTCCAGATGAAAGTGTTGATCGTACGAGTGCCATAGACGATGTCGACGTCCTCCGCGAAGACGAGAAGCTTGAAGAGGTCTCTGGCAAGGAATGTCCCGTCGGGCTCACAGACCACTAGGTAGTCGCCGCTGGCCTCGCTCAGCCCTCGCTGAATCGCGAATCCGTACCCCTGGCGCGGTTCGAAGACCTCTTTGGCTCGGGTGAGAGCAACCTCGTCCGACGTGCCGGGCGCGGCGTTGTTGTTGACCACCAGGACCTCGTCGACGACTCCCGTTTCGAAAAAATCGTCGATCGTCCGGCGAACGGAGTCTTTCTCGTTGTAAGTCGGCAGAATGACTGAGATCTGGTGTCCCTGCCACATCAGCCCCGTACCTCTGAGCTCAGCGCGCAGCTAATCGGTCAGCCTGTCTTCTTATCGTCTCTTGCTGGTCAACTGGAAAGCGACGAATCCGGCGGAAGAGCAGCAAGACCTGGCGAGCGCCTGGCGGCGCTCGGAACACCACTGCCGTGGCCCTACGGCCACACGACGGTCCTTAAGACTCGGACGGCCTGCATGGCCGTCGCTCCTAGCTGCAGGACCGTGGCCCCCGCCACGATTCCTAGGGCCAATACGTGGGCTCTCCCCATCTCACTTGGCACCAGGATCCGGAAGCGTCCAACGGGGATCGCTGCTGGTCTGGGGGAGGTGAGCGCGGACCTGAGCAGCCGCGCCGCCCAGGCGAGGCAAAGCGCGACCAGTGCCACATTGCTGAGCAAGTAGATCGCCATCACTGTGCGGCTCTCAGCGATTAGGGGCGCCCACCGTCCCGCTACCATGCCATAGCGGCCGAAAAGGATTGGCGAGAAGTACATGGCGTAGAAGGCAACAATGGCCGTAGTTGCCACCACGGAGTAGGGGAGAGCCGCCCGCTGACGAGCCAGGATGCCTAGAGGAATGATCCAGTCGAGATACTGCGCGCCCACGCCTCCATAGAGGCCGTAGAACAGCAAAGGGGTTAGCAGCAGGGCTTCGGCTAGCGTGCCGCTGCGAAAGCGAGGCAGCAGCAACACACTGGCCCCGTAGGCGAGCAGGAAAAGCCGCTTGCTCGGGTCGATGAGCCCCTCATCGAAAACATACGCCTTGTAGCCGTCCGCGCGGAAGTAGATGAGCGACCGCAACACCGATGCCCACCCAAAGTCGGGCCAGCCGCTATAGCCTAGCATCTCGTCCAGCATGGAATCCCGTGCGAAGACCAGGTATGGGGCGGCCGAGAGGAGCGGGGCAAGCAGGCCAAACGCACCGAAGAGCGCCGCCTCGCGCCAACCACGCGTGCTCAGAAAGAGAAACGCCGGCAGAAACAGGACTGGAAACGAACGGAGAGCGACGGCCAGGCCGAGGCTAAGCGCTGATATTGTGAGGAGCAGCGGCCGATCGGTGCCGTGCCCCGCGGCAGATGCCGCGACGAAGCTCGCGGCGAGCAACAACGGAATGAAGGCATGATGGCTACCGTGAAAGGCCGAGATCAAGATAGAGACCGGGTTGAGGGCCCAGGCAAGCCCCCACGCCGCGGATCGTCCTAGGCCGGATCCCGCCCGACGCAGGTACTCCACGATGATGACCGTGGTAAGTCCATCGGCGACGATAAGGGGGAGCTTGGTGGAGAAATCGAACGGCCAACGAAAGGCCTCGGACATTCGTGCGCTGAGCACCGGCAGGAACTCCGAATAGGGAAGGAACGGAAAGCCGTGGCCGAGCGGCAACGCTCCGTAGATGTTTGCGCCGCGCGTGACGATGTCCGCCTGAGTCTCGTACGTCGCGATGTCCGCGACGGGGTTCTGCAGATTCCAAGCCGGAATCAGCCGAACTGCGAGAGTGAGCGTGAGGAGCCCCAGCGACACCGTCTGCGGCGACGGAGACCAGACGCAGTGGGGGCCTGCCCCTCGAAGCAAGCTCACGGAGCCGCCCTGCGGAGGGCCACCCGTCTGACCACGATTCGGTTTGCATAGGCGATGTAGAGTTGCGACCCTGCCGTAGACAGCGCTCGGGGCACCTCTCGCGCCGCGATAGGCACCGAGCGCTCGGCCAGGCGGCCAGCCACCTTGAGTTCACGATCAAGCATCCATATGCGGTCCGATCGGGCATCGCTGACGGCGACGAGGTCGCCGGAAAGGGCGGCCAATGATAGGGGAGCTCCGGGGGGCCGCCGTCTCGCCGTGATCCGCCCCTGCGAGTCAAGGCGCAGCACTTCGCTATCCGTCGCTGCGTAGAGGGTATCGCCGACGAACGTCAGCGCACCTACGCGCGCGGCGGACGCGGCTCCGCGGCGGTCACCCCACCGCAGATCAGCGGTTCCGTCGGCCAGAAACTTGTGGATCATGCCGCCGCGGGGGTCCCCCACGAAGACGTTTTCGGCTGCGTCGACCGCGATCGATGATGCACCCAGGACGGGCCTCGACCGTGTGGAAAGCACTTCGCCGGATGGGGCCACCTGGCTGATGGTTCCGGCCACGGAATCAAGCGCGAAAATGCTTCCATTTGCACCCAAAGTGAGCGCGCCCGCCCGGAGCGGAGAGCCGTCCTGCGCGACGACGACCGGTGGATCGAAAATGTTTCCCGAGAGCCTGAGCACGCGGCCGTTGGCTCCGTCAATGACGAACAAGGTACCATCGTCGCCGGCCACCAGGCTCCGCAGATCCCTCAGGGGAGGGAACCCTACTCTTTGCACCGATATGGTGCGCTCCGCGGGCGCTGAGATGACCGGAATCGCTGCGTAGGCTGAGATGAGGCGCCATTCGAGGACGGGCGGCCCCACCGCCAGCAAACCGAGACCCGCGATCAAGCTCAGGAGCGCGGTCCGCCGGGGTGGCAAGTTCCGCACGCGCGCCCACACGGACGCGGCTGACGCCATTCGGGCCACACCTGTCAGGCTGGGGAATTGAGCGCGGCCGTGATTTTAGGCTTCTGCGTCCGGGGCCAGCAACGTCGGTTCCACCCGAGCTAGCGCTTACTCGATGGTCGAACTTCCTACTCCGGCGAGAAGCGTCAGGCTGCTGACCGCGCCCCCCGCCATCGCAGCCCTGCTAGCGCTGCTAACGGTCGGTGCGTTTTACGGGCCAGGGCTCGCCACCGGCCGGGTCTTAGTTCCCCTGGATGCCGGCAACGGCATGCTGGCCGACGAGATTCAGGTGATGTACCCGTGGCGCGTCTTCGTCCATAGCGAAGCCGCCCAGGGGCGTCTTCCGGTGTGGAACCCGTACAGTGGCGGCGGGCATCCGCTCCTCGCCAGTGGCCAGGCAGCGGTCTTCTTCCCTCTCAATATCATCACGCTACCGATGGCACCCGATGTCGCGGCGACTTGGGTGCAGATGGTCAAAGCGCCGCTGGCTGCCACGGGCGGCGCGCTCTTCCTGCGGGCGCTGGGTCTGAAAGGGGTGGCGAGCGTCTTCGGCGGAATCGCCTGGGCATTCTCCGGAGCAATGGTAGTGTGGCTGGGCTGGCCGATCACGAACGCCTTACTCTTGGTCCCGTGGCTGTTTTGGACCACGACGCGGTGGCTGCAGGGCCACCAGTTGGGCTGGTGGTTGGCGCACAGCGCCCTGATAGCGCTCCAGCTCTTCGGTGGGCACCCGGAGAGCAGCCTCCATACCGTGTTCGTGCTTGCAATCTTTGCAGGCACCTGGCTCGCCGCCGACACCCTAGGCAGCCGAAATTTGACCGTCCTGCGGCGAGCGGCGGGATCGGCACTGCTCGGAATGGGGGTCTGGACCGCCGGAGTCGCGTTGGGTGGGCTCTTAGCCGCGATTCAAGTCGTGCCCTTGCTCGAAGCCATTGCCCACAGCAGCCGAGCGGGGGACAGGTCAGCGGCGGACATCTTTCGGGTCGTCCTGGACGCGCGGACGGCCCTCACGTGGCTGGTGCCCAACTTCTTCGGCACACCACTTGCGCAGGGATTTGGGCCCATCTTCTACACGATCTATTCGAACTACAACGAGGCCGTCGCGTATGCTGGGCTCGGCACGCTTGTCCTGGCCTCGGCGTCCCTGGGACGCGGCCGACACCGTTCTTCGGTGGCACTCTGGATCCTGACGATCGTCAGCCTGGGAATCGCCTACGGTTGGCCTCTGCTGACCGAGTTCAGGCAGCTCCCTGGCTTGGACCGAGCGCTCAACGTCCGCTTCGTCGGCTTTGCAGCGTTTGGGTTTTGTTGCCTCGCGGCGATGGGCCTAGACGCTTGCCTTCAAGACCGACCACGCTGGGCTCGCCTTGGCGCTAGAGCTGCGGCCGCGGTGGCTCTAGCAGTTGCGATGGGTCTGGCGGTTTTTTCCTTCCTGATGATTCCCAGCCGTGCGGACGCGGCACCCCTCCGGCCAACTCAGGTGCTCGCTTGGCGCGAAGGAGAGATGCGAAAGACGGCGGGAGTCGCAGGCCTGTGGACTTTGGCCCTCATCTTCAGCACCATGCCCGCGCTGCGAGACCGGGGTGCGTCCGCTCTTATCCTGGTTCCGTTGGTCGTCGACCTCTCCCTTTTCGGCGCCCGATACAACCCGATGGTACCTCGGGAGCGCGTGTCCCAAGTGCCTGAGGTCATCCGATTCTTGCAGGGGCAGCCACAAGATAGCCGCGTCATCGCCCTCGCTTTTGGCCTAGTGCCCAACACCGCGATGCAATACGGTCTGTCGGACCTGAGGATCTACGACCCCGCCGCGCCGAGCAGAATCCTCTCCTACTTCGAAGCCGTTGACGCGGCTGTCGCGACCGACCCATACTCGCGGGGCTTCAAGCTCGTGTGGCGACCGAACTTCGACCTTCTCCGAGTGGGTGGGGTCCGTTGGGTGCTCGTTCCTCGTGGTCATTCGTCAGTCCCATCGCCGGAGGCACTAGCATCTGCGGGGCTCACCGCTAGATACGCGAATGCCGAAGCGAGTGTCTGGGAAATCCCCGGAGCAGTGGGCCGAGCCTATTTTTCTGAGTCCATCGCGGAGGCACCGGACTCGAGATCTACCCTCGCGACGATTTCAGGAGGCTCCTTCATAGCTGGGCAGCAGGCCGTGGTTGAGCGGGCACCTGGCGACAGTCGCGACCTTCAGGCTTTCTCTACTTTGGGCCACATCAGCGCACAAGGGCCAGAAGCAGCCCTGATTCGGGGCACGTTTACCCCGGGCAGCGCACTGCTCCGAGTGGCAGCTCCGCGCCGGGGATTGCTCGTCTATAACGAGACGTTCTACCCTGGCTGGGAGGTCTGGGTCGACGGAACACGCGAGCAGTTGGTTCGCGCTAACTATTTGTTCATGGGGGTGCTCCTGGGCCCGGGGGAGCACGACGTGATATTCTCCTATAGGCCCGCTTCGATTCTCCTGGGTGCCCTCCTCTCGGCGACGGCGATCCTCGCGAGCTTGGTTCTCGTAATCGTGAACGCCCGGGCCCGCCAGGATTCCGATCGAATCAGAAACTCGACGGCGCTCGCGTTGGGACTTCGGTGACACTGCTGCTTGTGGTCAAAGGGAACCGGTTCCCAGCGCCGAGTCCCGGGCACAAGTAACGTAGCCACACGTGCGAATTGAAGAGTACGACGCCCTCGCGCGCGTCGAGCGGGAGCACTGGTTCTACAGCGGCAAGCGGGAGCTGGTGCGGCGCTGGATCGGCCGCTACGGGCTGCTGCGGCCAACGACGCTGTTGGTGGACGTGGGCGCGGGCACCGGACTCTTCGCCAGCGAGATGCAGCGCTACTGTCGCACCGTAGCCATCGATCCGGATCCGAGCGCCCTTCGCCATATCGCTGAGCGCGCCGGACTGGCTACGATTGCCGCTCCGGCCGGTCAGTTGCCTCTTGCCACCGGCGTCGTCGACGCGCTAACCGCGCTCGATGTCATCGAGCATCTGGACGACGACGTCGGGGCGCTCCAGGAGTTCGGCCGCGTCCTCCGGCCCGGCGGCCTGCTCGTAATCACTGTCCCCGCTCTGCCGGCGTTGTGGAGCGAGTGGGATGAAGCCCTGGGACATCGGCGGCGCTACACCCGGCCGACGCTGCAGCTGGCCCTGCAGCAGGCGCCCTTCGAGATCTGTCAACTGAACTACATCAACACCCTGGCGCTTTTGCCAATCGCCGCATATCGGCTGGCTCGCAGAATGGGGGTCCCGGTAGGCAGCTCCCGGCTCGAGGACCAGGTTCCCCCCGAGCCCCTGAATGGAGTCCTCCGAAGAGTCTTCGTCGAGCCCGCGATGTGGCCCATCCCGATGCCGCTGGGCGTCTCCCTGCTCGCCATTCTGAAGCGGAGCGGTGGCTAGCGACGAAGCCCGGCCCCGAGCCCGCGGCGCCTACGGGGCAGAAGCTCCAGGACCGGAGCGCAGGCTGGCGCTAGGCTCGTCAGACCCCGAGTCCGATGGGCGGGCGGCCGAGCCCTCCGGTACCCCAATGCGCTCGGCTACGATGTATTGAGGTCTTCGCTTCACCTCGTCGTAGATCCTCCCCAGGTACTCACCGAGGATCCCAATCGCCAGGAGTTGCACGCCGCCCACGAAGAGGATCGCCACCGTGGGCGTCGTGAATCCCGTTACCACGTTGATTTGAAGGAGCCGCAGCACCACCAGAGCGGCCGCGTAGGTAAACGCGAAGATGCTGACGATGGACCCCAGGAGCCAGCTGATCCGGAGCGGCTTGTAGCTGAACGAGAAAAGCGCGTCGAACGCGTATCGAAACAGTCTCCGGAGGCTCTGTTTCGGCTTCCCGCCGGCGCGGGCCGCCCGGTCGTAGTAGACGGTCGCCCGGCTGAAGCCGACCCAGCTCCGCAGACCGGGTAGGAAACGGTTGCGTTCCTGAAGGCCAACCACGGCGTCGGCGGCGCGGCGGTCGAGCAGGCAGAAAGTGCCCACCTCGGCCTGGATCGGGAAGTCGCTGACGAAGCCAAACCAGCGGTGGAAAAGCCGAAACATGAAGCCGCGCAGGCCAGGATCTTGCCGCGACCGACGCTGGGCTTCGACCACCTCTGCTCCTCGGCTCCATTCGGCGATGAGTTGCGGGATGATCTCGGGCGGGTCTTGTAGATCGCCGTCCATCAACACCACGGCCTCGCCGCGCGCGGCATCAAGGCCCGCGGTGAGCGCCGCCTGGTGGCCAAAATTACGGGAGAGGTTGAGCACCAGGACTCGGGCATCCCCCGCAGCCCGTTCTTTCAACAGGGAGAGAGTGTTGTCCCGACTGCCGTCGTTCACGAACACGATCTCGTAGCTTT
Source organism: Chloroflexota bacterium (assembly GCA_016202435.1). Lineage (GTDB taxonomy): Bacteria > Chloroflexota > UBA6077 > UBA6077 > SHYK01 > JACQOR01. The sequence continues at coordinate 20,908 of JACQOR010000070.1, read as the reverse complement.
CTGTTCCCACCAGCGCCTGGGTGGTGCGTGCGTACAGGGCCGGGAGGACATCTTCCTCGTCGTAGAGGGGGACGACCACCGAGATTTCGGGAGGGGGCCGCCTATCGAGGTCCATCGCGCCTCACCGCCAGCTCCAGGGGTGCTCTACGGAGCACGGGAAGCGTCCGGAACTGTGCTGAGCAACGCTGCCTGTCCGGGCGGGCTGAGCTCCTTGACGTAGAGGAGAGGAACGCCGGCGCGCTCCACGACGTGCAGAGTCTTGCCGCCCCAGTTGTTCTGGCAGTTGAACCGGGTCGTCGTGAGGAAGACTTGAGGGTCCTGGTTGGGTAGCACTGATACGAAGCGCTGCCGCGCCTCCGCGGTCTTGCCCAGGAAGTAGCTCGTCAGGATAGGACGTGAGCAATTCGCGACGCGGACTGGCTCGGGGGAGTTGGGACGGTAGTTTGCCAGCAGCCAATCGACGCCTTCCTTGTACGAAAGGCCCCAGTAGTCGGTCTCGAAGCGACGAGCTCCAGCCACCTCCCCACCGGCTACCAGTCGGTTGAAATACACGTATTCATATGGGTGAAGCCGCGCCAGATCCGCGACTGTGACTATGGCCGAGACCCCTACCGCTAGCGCTAGCGCGGCTTTGAGCGGCTGTGTCACGTGCCTGGAATCGAGCAGCCCGGCCATCGCCACGCCCGCGACGACCGCGAGGGGCGGAACCACGAACAGGAACTGCCGCAGGCCATCGTACACGATGGAGTCGCGGGTCACCGCGGTCGCGACGGGGAAGATACCGGCGAAGAGCAGAATGGCGATTTTCGCCCAGCGGCTGAGATGCGAGCGGTCGCGGGGACCTCTGGACAGCGCTCGGCCCGCCAGCACGGCGCCCGCCCCCAGCGTGACGAAGAAGAACTCCGGCAGCGAGATGGCAACCCACGTGGGCAGGTAAATCCATGGGAGCTGCGCCACGGGATAGGTTCTTCCCTCAAAGAACACGGTGCCAAACCAGTCGCTGAAGTAGAGCGTAGAGGCGAGCGCCCGGAGCGGATTGGCGATCGGGCTGCTCTGCGCCCACGGCCACCAGATCAGCATGACGACCCAGGCCAGCGCCGCGATGCTGACCACACTGACCGCGATGCGCTTGATGTCGTCCATCCGTCCGGGAGCCATGAGTTTTCGCTCGGTCGCTCCGGCGATCAAGAGCCAGGAAGCGGCCAACAGACCGAGATACCCGAACAGGAGCACTCCGCCGACTCGGATCCCCAGAGTAGAGCCGATAGCGAGAGCCGAAACGATGACGAGGCGCCGTGATGGATTCGGCCAGGCATCAAACATCCGGAAGATGCAGTAGAGGCTCAGCAGGTGCAGGCTGGCAAACGGGACGTCTTTGAAATTGAAGAACATGTGGCCGTAGAAGGCCGGCGTGAGAGTCAGGAAGAGCGCCGCCAGGAAGCCGGCTTTAGCCCCGGCTAGGTGCGTGGCGAGCACGTAAGCGCTGCCAATCCCGAGGAGCCCAAAGGCTACGGTGGTGAGGTGGCGGCCCTCGTAGAGGCCAAAGGGCAGAACCCCTCGCATCAGGTACGAGACGATCTCAAAGAGGCCGCCGTAGTTGAACATGTTGTAGAAGGTCAGCGCCGAAGCGTTCTGAAAGAAGGACGTGTACCACCGGACGACCATGTCGCCTTCGAGCCGGTGGACCTCCTCATCCCAGGCCATCCCATAGTGCAGGAAAGTGCCGAGCGCAACAACGCTCAGCGCGCCCAACAGGCCGAAGAAAGCGAGCTTGGATTCACGTTCGCTCGGACTGGTGGCCACCGCCCACGCAGCCCTCCCCAGGGCCAGACCCCTCCACGCGGGCGAGAGCGCAGTGGATGGCAGGGGAACCGCCGGCTGCGCAGGGCCGGAGCTGTTCTGGCCATTGGTGGACGGCGGACGCGCCGTATCCGCCACGCCCGCCGCCACGGGAACACCTACCCGCTCTCCGAGCGATTCGAGGACCGGCACCCGCCCGGAGGCCGCCATTGCGGCGGCACCTGGGCGCACCGGCAGCGTGAAAGCCTTTGCCCTCGCCGCGGCCGAATTGCGGAAAGCATTGAGCCGGCGCAGCACCCCGTCGGGAAGAGCCGTCCCTGTCAGGAGCACCTGAACGCGCTCCAGACGCCGGAGGCCATTGCCCATCGCTCCGCTGACCCCAGGGATCCTCCGCCGGGCAAGCCAGGGCGTCGCAAAGAGCAGCAAGACAGCTAGCCCCGAGAGCCTTGCGCTCCAGAGTCTCACCGGCGTGTCCTCGAACGCGAGCCGAACCTGGTGGGAGCCGCCCTCGACGCTGATCTCCATCACTCCATCGGAATTGCGCTCGACGGGGCGCTGCCGGCCGTCCACGTAGACCGTCCAGCCGGGGAAGTAAAAGGTATTGATCCGCAGCCGGCTGGGAGTCGAGAGGTCCACTCGGAAGCGAGAGTCGATAGGGGTGCGGCGCGTGACCGAGACCCGTCCGTCGCCCGAAATGACGGTTATCGCCTCGGCGGCTGGCGCCCTAGGCACGTTTGGCACCCAGATCGGCTCATATTCGCGGGCAGTGGTAACCGCCAGGTTTCTCGCGGCAATGATGCCCGGGGTGTAGTCGGCGTCCCGAATGTTCGTGACGCCTTCGGGCCGTGCATGGGGCAGGTTGAAAACCAGAACCAGACTCACCAGGGCGGCCGCTGTGGCGTTCGGCAGCCATCTGGGACGTGGGGGGAGGAGGAGCAAAGGAAAGGCGCACAGAAACGCTGTGCCGGCCGCGGCGAGGGTGTGAAAGCGCCATGGGTACTCCAGATACTGGATCAGAGGTAGCCGATCCCAGATGAAACTGGCTTCACGAACCGACATGAACGCCGCGCCCAGCACCAGGGCCACGGCAAAGGCCGACATGAATCCGGCGCGCGGTGAGGTGGTCCAGATCCTCCGCAAGCAGACGATGGCTCCGACGGTGGCTGCGATGTGCACCGGACCGAGACCGAAGCTCATTCCGTCGCCCGGCCCAGGGACTGAGACCCCGTACTCCCAGGCAGAGAAGAAGAGCTGTTGCACGTAGGCGAAATGGTTGTTGTAGTTGAGGAAGGTCTCGAGGAGACGGTGCACGTGGACAAAGTCTCGCTCCACCAGAGCCGGCAGCCAGAAGAACGCCGCGAGCCCCAGACCGAGGGCGAGGCACCAGCCGGCACGAATCGCGACGCGCAGGTCGCGGGCAGACCAGGCCAGCAAGCCAGCGAGCGTTACGAACGCGGGGAAGCTAATCAGAGCGATGGGATTGCTCGTGAGGAGCAAAAGCGCGATGGCCCCCGAGCCGAACGCGAGGAATCCAAGACGCCCGCCCCGGGCAAACCGGTAGAGGCCCCAAAAAGCGGCCGGCACAAACGGGAACGCCGAGTAGTCGGCGAGGGCGTGACTGACGTACAGACGGGAATCGAGGAACGGAGCGAACACGTACGCAGAGGCGGCCACGACGCCGCCGCGGGCGCCGAAGAACTCGTTGGCCAGCAGATACATGGTGAGCCCCGCGAGCGCCAGCAGGGCGAAGGAAGCCAGGTTCTCGGCAGCAACGAAGCTCAAGCCCACGGCATGGAAGAAAGCCGTCGTGTAGTAGATCAAGGGTGGGTTGAAGTTGAAAAACGGCTCGCCGTAGCCGCCGCTGAGGTCTGGAGCCCACCGAGGGAGGATCTGGCCGGCACTCAGTCCCCGCCAGAACTCGACGTTCCGGGGCAGATACTCCAGGTAATCGTGGCCCGTCATGAGCCGCAACTGGAGCAGCGGCCATCCTGCCGCCAGCACAATCGCGCCGAGGGCGGCGAGAAACGGCAGGTGTGGACCGACGCGGGCGCCAATCCCAAGCAGGCTCCCGACCATCACTGCCTGCCATTCTTCGGCCCGGCGGGTTAGGTACAGCTGGCAAATCCGTAGCCTTCCCTCCGCGGCCTGACTGAGGGTCCTCACACGCCGGCTGCCCGCGGTCGAGGCGTATTTCCAGACTTCGAGCTCTGGGTCTGCGCGCGCAGCCACGCGTCTTCCCCAAGCCGATGCCGCGCGGCGGAAGCGCGGGCTGACGACAGTCGGGATGGGGAGGCGCCCGAGGACACGTGGCACCTCCACGCGCTTTCGTTCCGCGACGGCCAGCAGCACCAGGGTGAACACGCTCAACCCGATGAGACCGGTACGCGCCGGTTGGGGCCGATACTCCATCCGAAGCTCGTGACGCCCCGGCCCAACTTGTACCCCTAGGTACGCTGGCATGAGCATGAAAGTGGGCGCCTCGACGCTGTCCACGTAGGCATGCCAGTTGGGGTGGAACGAGACCTTCAGCATGACCGTCCCAGGCTGGTCGACCTCCACCACCGCTTCGTACCGATTGGTGCCCACGCTCTCGCTGAGGATGCGCCCGCCAGACGGGCCGCCCCGCTCTATGCCCGCGTCCAGGAACCTTGCGCCGCCGGCCATCGGAAACGACCGCCGGAAGTCAATTCGCGGTCCGCCGAAGCTCAGCTCCGGATGGACCTTCGAGCGCGGCGCGTCGGTTTGGAGCCACGCGGACGTAATCGGGTAGAAGTCGGGTCGAGCTCCGACGAACGTGCGGTCTGTGCGGACTATGTCGAAGAATCCGCTCGTCTGCACCTCATAGAGGTTGTGCCGGCCATAAGTGGCAATGGGGAGAACGAAATCGGGGACGCTCCGTCCCGTTGGTGCGATGACGTAACGGATGTTGAAGAGGTTGTAGAGCTCCGGCCGCTGCTCGTCGAACAGCACCTGGATGTCGCCATTAAAAGACCAGACATGATAGAGAAAGGCCAGCACGTCGTAGCCCTTCTGCGTCAGTAGCGCGTACATCTGGACCTCGCCGACTCGGTATTGGGCCCCCCAGGTACCGGCGAGGCCCGCGTACACTCGGCCCTTCGGGAGTTGCTCCAAGGCGCCAAAAAGGGCGTCCAGGTCTCGCCGTTCGGATGCCATCGCGGCTTCCTCTGCACGCATCAGCACGACGTTGTGATCCAGGAAGGCCGTGCGCTCCCGGTAGACCGGCATCAGGAGCAGCAAAGTGAGCGCCGCCGGAACCAGAAACGACCAGGATCTACGGCGCCCAGCGGCCCATTTCCACGGCAGCGCCAGCCCCAACCCGATGAGGAACATGCCGCCCAGGTGGACGCCGGCGATCAGTCGGTGCAGATAGAAGTCTCGAGCCAGTGGAGTCACGTCCAGGAGCGCCCCCCAGGTGGGCCGGCCAAAGTAGAGCAGCAGCCAGAAGAGCGAAAAGACGACCGGGATCCGGTAGTGCGGCTCTCGCCAGCGCCTCAGGCATGCGAGCAGCCCGACGCCGGCCAGGATGGTGAAGGATGGGAAACGCCCGTAGTCGAAGATCTCGCCACGGAAAAGCTGACCCAGAATGCGCTCGTGACCGAACGAGTCGTATTTCCACTGGGGATCCCAAACGCTGTGGTTAAGGTACGTGCTGTCCCAGAGCAGCGGGAGCAGGAAATACGAGGTCACCGCGACGAGCGGCGCCAGGAGCAGGACGAGCCGCCTCAGACTCTGCCAGATGGTGCTCCGAGACATGCCGACGAGCGCAAAGAGTGCGATAGACGCGTAGGCCGTGTAGCCGAAGGCCAGGTGGGAGACGGTCGTCGCGCCGAGGAGGAGCACGGCCCAGAAGTACCCTCGTCCAGTGCGCAGCACGGCGTGCCCTTGAGCGAGGGCAAGCGGGAGCAGGACCATGCCCCACAACTGCGTGAACAAGCCATAGCCGCGCCACACATAGCTACTGAAGTCCAGACCAAAAAGGCCATTGGTCGAGAGCAGCGACGAGAGCAGACCCGCCAGGGCAGATGGCAGCCGTTCGAAGCCGAATCTCCGCATCGACCAGTAGATCGAGAGCGGGAATACGACGAGCAACAGGTAGCCGATCCAGCTAAACAGCAGGTCGACCGGCATCACGCCCCGAAGGACAAAGGCGATCGCTGCCGGCAACGCGTAGGGGAGATGCTGGTAGTAATGGGTTAGCGGAAAGCCCATCGAGATGCCGGGAAGCCAAACGTCGGTGGGATCCTGTCGGGCGTCGAGGGCATCGAGCGACGTCATCACGCCCAGCAAATGCTGCACGCCGTCATGCAGATACGGCACTCGGATCGCGACTTCGGGGTAGAGGTAATAGGCGTTGAAGCCGACTGCGAATGCCAGCATGAGGTAAGTGAGCAAGGGCGGCCAGGAGCCGAGAGCCTCGCGCATAGAACGACGGGGCCAGCGGTCTCCGGGAGCAGCTACCGCGTCTGCCGCGTTGCCGGGATCGACAACGGGGGTATTGTCGGGCACATTGGTGTTCACTGAGATAGCAACGCGTCCTGCTGCGTTCTGAGCTCCCGCTGAGCGCCGGGAACCATTATCTCAAGGTATCGGCCGGGTGGCGCGCCCTGGGAACTACTGAGCCTTGGCGGGCACCTGGAGCGCGGCATGCATCACCGCGATGCATGAGTCCATCACCACGGTGAGGCCGCCCGCCGTGCCTCGAGCCGCGACGTCTTCGTTGAAGATCCCCAGCTGGAGCCAGAACACCTTGGCACCCACTTTCACAGCCTCGTCGGCGACCGGCGGCGTCTGGTCGGCACGGCGGAACACATCCACGATATCGATCCCCACGTTCTTCTCTATCGCGGTCAGCGACGGATAGGCGCGCTGTCCCAGGACCTCGGTCTCGTTGGGATTGATCGGAATCACCCGGTAGCCCGCGGCCAAGAGACGACGCATCACTCCGTGAGACGGACGATCCGGCCGTGACGATGCACCGACCACCGCAATCGTGTTTGCCTCTACCAGGATCTGGCGAATCGCCTGACCCGAAGGATTAGCGTGGGCCATCTGTGTCTCCTCGCGCCAGAACGTATTCTGGCGGAGGACTGCCTCGCTCGGCAGGGTCGACCGTTGTTGACCCTTGCCATCCGCCTCCGAAAGGACCACAATGCGCTCCCGATACTTTTGTTTGATTACCTGATACTTAGGGCGCAGAACCATGTTTGCCATGCTAGCAACTCCGCAGGATCGATGCCGGGAGTCGCGTGAGTAGAGACGGACCCGGCGCGGATCGCGATACCTCAGGATGGGCCACGCGGGCTGCCCCCGCCCCGACGGCGCAGGATGGACCCCGGAGCAGCTTCTGGGAGGTCATGGCAGAGAGTGGTGAGGGCGATTATGTCACTCGCGACCTCACCAGAGGCAGCATCCCCCGCAACCTCTTCTTCCTCGCCTGGCCTCAGTTCATCGAGGGCATCCTCCGGGTCGTCGATCAGCTCGCCGACTTAGTCTGGGCGGGTTTCCTCGGTCATCGTGCCATCGCCGGCATGGGTGCCGCTCAGCAGTACGCGCTCGTGGGGTTCACCGCCCGCCAGGGGATGGACTGGTCCATGCGGGCCCTGGTCTCTCGGGCGATCGGCATGGGGGACGTCTCGCTGGCGAACCGGGTAGTCCTCCACGCGGTCACTATCACTGTTACATACTGCTTCCTCCTGGTTGCGGTAGGCATCACGTTCACCGAACCCCTGCTGCGGTTGCTCGGCATCTCCGAGGCGGTCATCGAAGAGGGCGCGGCTTACATGCGCGCTCAGTTCGTAGGCCAGGCGTTCGTCGGGCTCCACTTCCTCACCAGCCACGCGCTGGCCGCTTCCGGCGACACCCTGACCCCGATGAAGGCCACTCTGGTCGCGCGGCTGATCCACATCTTCCTGAGCCCCATACTGGTATTCGGACTCCTCGGGGTGCCGGCAGTCGGTCTCGCCGGAGCAGCCGTGGCGAACGCCGTTGCCCATGTGCTCTCACTCGCGTATCTGTTCTGGGTGCTCTTTTCCGGCAGATCTCGCCTGCATCTTACGTTTCGAGCCTTTCAGTTTGACCCTATCTTGATCAGGCAGCTCATCAAGATCGGATTGCCGGCCTCGGTCAACGGCATGGAGCGCAACACCGCCCAGATTTTCGTCCTGGCGATGCTCGCTCCATTCGGCGACTTCGCCGTCGCTGCGTTCACCCTGAGCCGCCGAGTCGAGCAGCTCGCCCTCACGGGGAGCCAGGGACTGGGTAACGCCGCGGGCACCATCGTCGGTCAGAGCCTCGGGGCCGGGAAGCCCGAGCGCGCCAAGGAGACGGTGGCCTGGGCGGCGGTCTGCGGCCTTCTCGTTAACGGATTCCTAGCGCTATTGATCGTTCTGTTCCCCACCGCCTTTCTCCTTCTCTTCACTCGCGACACGGAATTCCTGGACATCGCTCGGACGTGGCTCATGATCCAGGCCGCTGGTTACGTGTTCGTCGCCCTCACCCAGGTTCTCAACCAGTCCTTCCAGGGTGCGGGAGATACTCTGATCGTCATGATCATTACGCTGGCGACCATGTGGGCCATCGAGCTGCCTCTGGCGTTCTTCCTGTCCCGCGGCACGGAGCTGGGTCAGTTTGGGATCGCGTGGGCCATGCTGAGCCCGATGCTCAGCCGCCCCGTGTTCTTGATTCCGTACTTCTTCTGGGGGCGCTGGCTCCGCATCGACGTCTTCGGCGACCGGCTCGGCGCCCACGCCGGAGCGCACTAGGCGCTGACACAGCGCCTTGTCGCCATGAATCGGGCTCACCACGACCGACGATCCGGTCTATCCTGGCAGGCTGTTGCCAGTCTCTCGGGCATCGCTCTCTTCCTGGTATTGTCCGCGGTGGTCCAGACCGGAGTGCTTCGTGAAGCCGACGCGGGTATTTCCCTCGCCGCGCGCGGCTACACGGTGCCGCCGCTCGATGTCGCGGCCTCCGTCACCGCCGTCTTGCTCTCGTTTGAGTTCTCAATGGCCTACGCAGCCATCGGAACGTTCGTCCTTTGGCGATCCGGTGCCGGTGCCTGGTCCCTGGCCCCTTTTGGGTTCCTGGCGTTGACCGCGATAGAGCTCGTGCTGAAAATCCTGCTCAGCCAGCCGCCCACACCATCGGATCTCCACCGGCCCTTTTCGTACCCGTTGTTCACTATCAATCTCGACGGCTCGTATCCGAGCGGGCACGGAATTCGGAGCGCGTACTTCACCGTCCTTGCCGCCCAGCTACTCGCGGGCCGATCTCGGTTTCGGCAGGCGGCCACACTGGCGCTGGGACTCGTGTTCGGGGTGCTCCTGGCCAGCAGCCGGATCCACTTGGGGGTGCACTGGACGAGCGACGTAGTCGGCGGATTTCTCCTCGGTGCCAGCGCGGCCCTCGTGCTCGGCCAAGCGGTGCAGCAGCGGCTGGCGGCGCGAGTGACCATTTGACCTCCGTCATTCACGGCCCGCTGAGGGAGGCGTGCTGTATGCTCGTCACATGCCTGCCAGCTCCATCCATCCGAGCGCCGAGGTCTCGCCGGATGCGAAGATCGGCGAGGGCACTCGGATCTGGCATTTCGCCCAGGTGCGCGAGGGTGCCACGATTGGCGCCAATTGCGTCCTGGGCAAGGACGTCTACGTAGACTTCGGCGTGATCATAGGTAGCAACGTCAAGATCGAGAACGGCGCTTCCATCTTCCACGGCAGCGTCCTGGAAGATGGCGTTTTTGTCGGGCCGCACGCTTGCCTGACCAATGATCGGTCCCCCCGTGCAATCAATCCCGATGGCACGTTGAAGCGGGGCGAGGACTGGTCCATCTCGCCCATTCGGGTGTGCTACGGGGCTTCCATCGGCGCGGGCGCAGTCGTCCTGCCGGGCATCACAATCGGCAGGTTCTCTCTGATAGGGGCTGGTGCTGTCGTCACTCATGACGTCGGCGATCACGAAGTGGTGGTGGGCAACCCGGCGCGAGTGATTGGCCTGGTCTGCCCGGCCGCTCACCGACTCCCCTCGGGCGCGCACTCCTGCCCTGAGTGTGGCTGGAGCGTTCCCTCTGCGAGGTAGCAGCGCGGCGCGGTCCGTGCCCATTTCGCGACCGCAGCTGGACCAGGCGGAGGTGGAGGCCGTGGCAGCGGTGCTGCGATCCGGCCAGCTGGCCCAGGGCCAGGCCGTGGCTAGCCTGGAGACGGCCTTCGCTGCCTTCGTCGGTGCCCCTTTCTGCGTCGCCACGTCATCGGGAACAGCGGCGCTTCACCTGGCGCTGCTCGCCCACGGCGTGGGACCCGGCGACGAGGTGATCACGACCCCCTTTTCATTCATCGCCACGGCGAACGCCATCCTCTACACGGGTGCCACTCCTGTATTCGCGGACATCGATCCGGACACGTTGAACGTCGCTCCGGACAGCGTGGAGCGGGCGATCACACCCCGGACCCGGGCGATCCTGCCGGTCGACCTGTACGGCAACCCCTGTGATCTGGTCGCCTTCGAGGACATCGCTCACAGACGCGGTTTGGCGCTCATCGACGACGCGTGTCAGGCGCATGGTGCTGATATCGGCGGCCGCCGCACCGGCAGCTTTGGGACGGGGTGCTTCTCCTTCTATCCCACCAAAAACATGACCAGCGGAGAAGGAGGAATGATCGCAACGTCAGACCCGGACGTGGCGGAGCGCGCCGCGATGCTGCGCTCACATGGGTCCACAGATCGCTATGTACACGAGGAGCTGGGCTACAACTATCGGATGTCCGAGGTTCACGCTGCCATTGGGCTCGCCCAACTGCAACGGCTCGAGGAGCGGAACGCGGCTCGCAGCGCCAACGCGGCGCACTATGACGCCGAGCTGGGACTGCCGCGGCCGGCGGTTCTCCCGAACGCGCACCCCGCCTGGCACCAGTACACGCTGCTCCTCGAAAGGGGACGACGCAATGCGGTTGCTGTGAGACTGGAGCAGGTTGGCGTCGGCGTAGGCATCTACTACCCCACGCCGATCCACCACCAGCCGCTCTATCGCCGCCTGGGATTCACTGCCAGCTGTCCCAATGCAGAGGCAGCCGCCGAACGAGTGTTGTCCATTCCGGTCCACCCGGGCCTCAACTCAGAGGACCGCCACTACGTCGTCGAACAGGTCAAAAGTGCCCTGAGCGGCTGGCGATAGCGTCCCACCCATATTCCGGGCTAGCTCGATCAAGGCGTTTTCATCGACCTCGGAGGTCACCACCAGTGCATCCGCGCCCCCCTGTGCGGAGGCGATCCGGAGCCTAATAACTAAGTCAGGACTACGACCAGCACGAACAACTGGGTGACGAACTGCATCGATTGCATGACCACGATGGTCAACCTTTCCGTGGTGCGGCGTGAAGGCGCAGTTGCCCTCGCGTAGAATCGAGTCTACGAACCCAGAGTAGGAGCGCGGTCAAGAGCGTGTACGCCCCGGGCTGGAAGGGCAGCAAGGCGCCTGATACCCACGGCTGGCTTGTCGCCTCTGCCATCTGGTTCGTTCTGCAGAACGTGCTTCTTGCCTTCGTGCTGACCTACGCGTTGGCCGGGCTCGATCACCATGCGGCAGAGCGAATCCCTACCCACCTGCATCTAGGGGAAGCTGGTCAGGGGGCCCCTCAGCACACTCACGGCTTCGACCGGGCGCATCAGCACGACCACGCCTTCGCTGCAGCCGCGGGATCAGCGAACGCGTTTCCCTCTGTGACCGCAGCGGCTCCCTCGCCGCTCCCCCAACCCTGGTCGGGCGACCTCGGTCTCTCCGACATGCCAGCGCTGCTTCTTCTCGGTCCCCCAATGGCCGCTGGCGTGCTGGTGGGCGCAATGGCGCATCAGCTCCTGCGAGCCCCCTTGCTTCGTCCCCCCGGCCGGATCCCCGGCATCGCCTGAGGCGGGCCGGGGCGCTTCGCAGGGCCCACCGGGCCGAGAAGGCGGGCCAACATACGCGGCCTTCGCCGTCTCGCTCCGGGCAGGCTAGGAACCCGCTTCGGAAAGCCGCCCCGGCCAAATCGGCCTGCTGAGCCGGGCGAGGCCGTTACTCGCACCGGTGAGCACCAGTTGCATCACCAGGGAGGATGATTCTTGAGGCACCCTAAATCCTATCGTGGCTGGATGGCTATCGCAGCCGTACTCGTTCTCTTCTCCGCCACCCCCCTGGCCGCTTTCGCTCACGAGCGACGCACGGTGGGTAAATACACGTTTGTAGTGGGTTTCAGTGTCGAGCCTGCCATTCAGGGCGAGATGAACGGGGCCCAGGTCACCGTCACCGTCCCTTCGGAAGACGACCGGGCTGTGACCGGTCTTGCCGACACGCTGAAGGTGACCGTCTCCTTTGGCGGCGGCCAGCCCACGGAGTTCCCGTTGCGATCCGTCTTTGGGACGCCCGGTCGCTACGTCGCGCACTTCATGCCGACCCGCAGCGGCACGTACCTCTTCAACTTCACCGGCACCATCGAGGGTCAGCAAATCAGCGAACGCTTCGAGTCCGGGCCTGGCCGCTTCAACGACGTCGAAGCTGTTGACGCGCTGCAGTTCCCCGACCGGGTGCCACCGGCAAATGAGGCGGCGCGGGCTGCCCAGCGCGCGGAGAACCAGGCTGCCGAAGCTCAAGCCGCCGCAGAGTCCGCCCGAACGACGGGTCTGGTGGGCATTGTCGTCGGAGCACTGGGACTCATCGGTGCCATCGCTGCGATCTTCAGCGCGTCGCAGCGCCGATCCCAGTCGGGGCTCGGCTCGCGTTGAGCGTGCTTTCCCGAGAGCCGGGCTCCTGGCTGGGTAAGAGGTTGGGCGCGGCGGCTATCGTCGCGCTCGTCCTCTCGCGATTCTCGCCACTCACCGCGTTCGCGCATGCCGAGCTGGCCGGCTCCGATCCGCCCATGGACGGCATCATCGAGCGGGCGCCGCCCAACGTGACCCTCTGGCTCAGCGAACGACCCGAGCTGCGGTTCAGCGAAATTCAAATCCTGGACTCGAGCGCCCGACGGGTCGACCGCGGCGACCTCAAGCACGATCCCATCGATCCGCTCGCGCTAAAGGTGAGCGTGGGACGCCTCGATCGGGGCACCTACACCGTGCTCTGGCGGGCCCTTTCCTCGGTCGATGGCCACACCACCAGTGGCGCCTATGCGTTTACTGTCGGCCTTGATGTCGTGCCGACCGGTCTGGCGGTGGCCGCGCGCGAGGGCGCCACGACCGCTACGCCAGACCGAGCGATCGTCGGCGCCCTCTCATATCTTGGGCTCATGGCGGCGGCGGGCGCCTTCCCTTTCGTCTGGTGGGTGCTGCTCCCCGCCCTGGCCGCTGCAGCGCCACCCCTGGATCGCGCCCGGTTGGTCCGCCGGATCGGCTCACTCGGGCTGGCAGCGACCGTTCTCGCGGGTATCACGGGAGTGCTCGGGCTCGTGGCTCAGGCATCGTCAGCTCTCGGGGTGCCGTTCATGCAGGCACTCGGCGAGCCGAGCCTTTCCGTGGCCTTCGGCACACGCTTCGGCGCGCTCTGGCTGAGCCAGATGATCCTGCTCCTGGCCATGACCGGCCTGACTTTTCGACTCCGCGGCGGGACGGATTCGTCGCTCACGCTCGCGGCCGGATCCGCGGTAGGAGCAGCCCTTCTATGGGTGCAGGCTCAGGGCAGCCATTCGGCGGCAGCACCGGGCGCGACCCCGGTTGCGGTGCTTGTGCAGTGGGTCCATCTGGTTGCGGTCGCCGTCTGGATCGGCGGCCTCATGCACCTCACGCTGACGTCGTGGACGCTGGCCACTTCAGGAATGGGGCGACAAACAACCCAGCTCGCCGCGCGGATCGTGCCGCGCTTCTCGACCCTGGCTATGGTTTGCGTCATCGTACTCGTTGCTTCTGGCGTGTACCAGGGGAAGCTGCTCATCGGCACTCTCCCGGCGCTGTTTGGGACGACGTACGGGCAGGTGTTGCTGATCAAGCTGGCCCTGTTCGCTGCAGCAGTGCTACTCGCAGCGGCCAACCTGCTGATCCTCCGCCCCCGCCTGATGGGCGCCGCCACGAGGCTCGAGAGTGCGCCTCGTATCATCCGGGCGCTCCGACTGGCGGTCGCGGGTGAGGTCGTTTTCGCCACGCTCGTTCTTGTCGCCACCGCGGCGCTCACCAACCTCGAGACGGGGCGCGAAGCCGTCATCGTTCAGGGCATCGGCTCGGAAACGAGGGACGGAGAGCTGCTGGCGAACCTGCGCGTACAGCCCGGCGCCGCAGGTACGAACCGGTTCGTGCTGCGCCTGGCTGATCGCACCGGTGCTCCGATCACCGAGGTCGAGAAGGTCGCGCTGCGGGTCAGACCGCGCGCCCTTGACCTGGGGGAATCCGAGGTCCTCATGATTCTGCAGCCAGACGGCCGGTACACCGCCCAGGGAGGGGCCTTGGTGGCCCCCGGTCCCTGGCACGTCGAGGCGGTGGTCCGACGGCCGGGACGAGACGATGCGCGTCCTGCCTTCGACGTCACCATCGCGTCGCCCCTTCCGCCTGGACCCCTGGCTTTCGCCGCCCGGCCGGAAGAAGAAAATCTCCTTCTCGGCCTGGAGCTGGTGATCATTGGCGTCGGAGTTGTCCTGGCTACCGCCTTGTTGCGGCGTCGTGTCGGCCGCTACCTCGTCCCCCCGGCAGTCGGCGGCATCTTCCTGGGGGCCTGGGTCGCAGGGAGCAGCTATGCCACGCTGGCTTCGGTGATCACCAACCCCGTCCCGCCAACTCAGGCGTCGGTAGAGCGGGGGCGGGCCATCTACCTTGATCAGTGCGCTCTATGCCATGGCGATACCGGGCGCGGGGATGGCCCAGCCGCGGCCGGGCTCAGCCCGAGACCCGCGGACCTCAGGGTTCACCTGGCAGCGGGGCACACGGACGCTCAGCTCTTCGATTGGGTGAGCGATGGTTATCCCGGCTCTGCCATGTCAGCGTTCCGAGATAGCCTCACCGAGGCGGATCGCTGGAACACCCTCAACTACATCCGGAGCGCCTACGGACCGGGCGTTCCTGCCGGGAGGTAGGCCCGGACCGTGCTGAGAGTCCGCTCGTGGCTTCGGCCCCGAACCGCCGTATGGATTTTGGCAATAGCCGTGGCCGGAGGCGGCCTCGCGGTTCACCAGCATGTCTCTGGCCCCGCGTTGACCCTGACTCCAAACGTTCCGGCGGCGGCTCCGCAGCTGGGCGGGCGCCTGCTGTATACACGCGGTGGGGGACTCTGGACGCTGCGCTTAGCCGACGGCGTGGCGGTGCAGGTGGCACAGCCTCCGGAGCTCGGTCAGGTGACCGCCGCTCGGTGGTCGGCAGACGGTGGGCAAATCGTCTACGCGGTCCACGAGGTCCGCGACCGACGGATTCCGGTCTCGACCGTGGTTGTCGCCGATGCGGATGGGAGCAATCCTCGCCTGATCCTGGGTTCCGAGGACGCGAACACGTTCTATCAAATGCCGGCCTGGGCGCCGGACGGGCAACACATCTACGTCGTCCACACGGGGCCAAACGTGCGGCGGATCGAACGGGTGGCTCTAAGCACGGGCGAGCAGCAAGCCATCGTAGACGAGCTCGGTCAGTTTGACGTGGCGCCAAACGGACGCTGGCTCGTGGTCGCTCGCTCCACCATCACGGGAATCGGGCTCTCGCTCGTCGATCTCTCCACCGGCGAGCGCCGCGACCTGGTGGGGGAGCAGGTGTTCGACATGATCTCGTCGCCGCGGTTCGACCCCGCCTCTCAAACGATCCTGTTCACCGGGGCTGGGAGCGCCAATTCACCGGTCCCGACCGACACGGGGTCTGGGGGGGGCTTTGGAGGGGCACCCGTCGCGCTCGCTCACGGCATTCCGATGAATCTATTCGCCGTACCCATTTCCGGGGGTCCCGTCAGAAGGATGGCAACCGTGAACCTCGACGATCCCACCGCGTCGTGGTCGCCAGACGGCAGCCACGCCGCGCTCTTTTCCTATGAGGTGCTCCAGGTTGTGCGCTTGAGTGACGGCAGCCTCACTCCGCTGCTCACGCCCGGTGGATACGGGAGCGTCGACTGGGCACCCTGATATAATCCGAAGATCCCCATTGTGCCAATCGAAGGGAGCACGCAGTCATGATCAATGTCAGCGATCGCGCGGTAGCCGAGATGAAGCATTTCCTGTCCGAAGGAGATGATCCGGAAGCCGCCATCCACGTTTTCGTTGCGGGGGCCTGTGGCTGCGGCAGCACTCACTATGGCATGGCAGTGGGGAACGAGATTCCCGAGGCAGCGCACATTTTTGACATCGAGGGCGTCCGGCTCGTGGTAGATACCGAGTCCGCTCCTCATCTCGACGGAGCTGAGATCGACTTCCGGGACGATCTCATGGGCCGAGGCTTCGTCATCAAGAATCCGAATAAGGCGAGCACCGGCTGCGGCTGCGGCGGCTGATCCCTGGCTAGCTGCCAGAAAAGAACGGCGGAGCTTGACGCTCCGCCGTTCTTTTCTGTGTCGGAGGTGCCACTCAGCCCCTGGTAGCGCAGACTTGGTTCCGCGCCTGTGTCGCAGAAGGGTCGCTCAAGTGGGTCCGCCTATTGCCGCGGCCCATGCCTGCTCAGTCGTCGTTCAGGATGGTACCCAAACCCTGGCTGTCGGCAATGATGGCACCACTCGGGTTGGATAGATTGACGACAAAGGTCTCGTCGGACTCATTGATAGTGTTGCCGCATACCTTCACAGTGAGCGTTTTCGATGTCTGACCGGGACTGAAGCTGAGCGTTCCCTGGGCCTTGACGTAGTCAACGGTTTTCGAGCAGGAGCGATTGCTCACCGCGGACACATCGGCCGTCGCATAGCTCACCTTCGCCGTCTCCAGACTGGCGGCAGACAAGGAGGCCGTAAAGGTAAAGGCCACCAGGCCCTTGTGCCGTTCGTTCAACGTCACGTCGTTGATCGAGACGGTCGGCACCTCGTCATTCGTGATCGTGCCCTTCCCTTGAGCGTCCGAGATGATGGCGTTGGTGGCGCCGGAGAGATTCAGGTAAAGGGTCTCGCTCGCCTCGATCTGGCTATCGCCTACGATCACGACCGCGACCGTCTTGCTCGTCTCGCCGGCTCCGAAGGCCAACATCCCGCTGACAGCGGTGTAGTCGCTTCCTGCCGACGCGCTACCATTCGTGGTTGCGTAGTTGACGGTGACGGGGAGCATGGTAGTCCCCTGCAGGCTCACCGTGAAGTTCAGGTTCGTAGTCCCGGAGTCGCCCTCGGGGGCCGAGACATCGTTCACCGACAGTGACACCACGTTCGTGTTAACGACGGAGATGCTGCCCCGATTCGTGGCCAGGTGACCGGTCACCAGCCCTGTTGCCGTCACGCGGGAGCTGCCCTGGATAACGGTCTGGTTCCTGGCCGCGTTCCAGTTGTACCTGGTGGCCCACGCCTGCCCAGCCACGGTGTTGAGCGCGCCATTCCTCAGAGTCCACTGGTAGGACACGTTGTTGGCGGCTGGCGTGAGGGGCGTACCGCCAGCGTAGGTCAAGCTCGCAATCTTGGCCGTCACCGTGCTCGTACTCGACCAGACCCGCAACTCCATCGTCATCGTCCCACCCGGGCCGGACGTGGTGTAGGCCCAGAGCTGCTCCTTCCTGGGCAGAGACTGGATCGAGGCTGGCGTAAGCGCGTCCAGCGATGCTTCCGTGATCGGGTTCCAGGCGCTCACCGTAATCCCGCGGCCTACTGGGTCGAATCCGACCGTTACCTCCGGAATGAAGAGCGTGGTGAGGTTCTGGGCGACGTTGCTGTAGGACGAATAGAGGTCGAGCCCGTCGTCGTGCACATGGGCTCGCACGCGGTACCGGTACCAGGTGTCCTCGGTCAGACCGGTGCTGCTGTACGTGGTGACATCGGCCCCCACCGCGGCGATCTCTGCGAAGCTGGTGCAACCGGATCCGGTGCACCGCTCGACGTGGAAATCGCTCTCGCCGCCCGAGGCGTCGGTCCAGGAGAGATCGATCCGGCTGGTGCTCATGAGCACCGTTAGCAAACCCGAAGGCGCGGTCGGGACGCTGGCGACCGCTACTTCATTGCTGTAGTCCGACGTAACGCCATTGCCGGAATTGAACGCCGCGACTCGATACCGGTACGTGCCTTCTCCGGGGATCGCGTCGCTATAGGTGGTGACGCCCGCGCTCACCGTGGCGACCTGGGCAAAGCTGGAACAGCCGCTTCCCGAGCAGCGCTCAACGCTCAACCCGGTCTCGGTCGTGGAATTGCTGGTCCAGCTCAGATCGTTCTGAGTGGAGCTGACCGAGGTGCCGCTCAGGCTCGCGGGCGCGCCGATAGGCGTGTAGAACGTGTTGGCCGAGCTGGCTCCGGTATTTCCCGCCGCGTCGGTCTGTTCTGCCTGAGCGGTATAAGTTCCTTCAGGGAGAGTCGCGGCGGCCACAGAGTACGCACCCCCGCCGTCAGGGGTCGCAGTTAGCGTCTGGACGGGGCTCCCTGACGCCGACGCTCCGCTGTAGATCTTGACGCTCGCCGCCGCCGAGTCACCTGCCGCCGTGCCCGCGACTCCGGTGAAGATGGGGGTGTAATTGGCGAGCGCCTCACCGTTCGCCGGTGTCGCGAGGGTGATGACGGGGGCAGGTGACTCGGCGGCGGTGTGTCGGTCCCGGCCGGACTCGTGTTCCCCACCGAATCGGCGAGGGTGGCCGACGCGGTGAGGGTGCCGTCCGGCAGAGCCGATAGGTCCAGGGCCAAGTTGAGGGTGCCGCCACCCGGAATGGTTCCAGAGAGGGACACGGAACCGGCTCCGCCGTCGGACGTGACCGAGCCGGAGACCGTCGTCCCGACCTCGCCCGCGACGGTGATCGAGACCGCCGTCTGATTGGCGACAATGATGCCGGTCGGGACAATATTCACCGTCGGGGCACTAGGCGCGACCGTGTCCTTGGTCGCGGTATCCGAGCCAGGAGCGCTCGTATTGGCGGCCGCGTCAGTGAGCGTGGCCGAGGCTGTCAGCGTTCCGTCTGGAAGAGTCGAGAGGTCAAGGGTCAATGTGAGCGTGCCGCCCCCGGGGATGGTCCCGGAGAGGGCGGCCGAACCGGCCCCGCCGGACGAGGTGACCGAGCCCGAGACCGTGATCCCCACCGCGCCCGTGATGCTGACGTCCACAGAGGTCTGATTCGCCGCGGTCACGTAGACGGGGACGACGTCGACCGTCGGGGCGGGCGGGGAGTCGTCGTTGGTGATCGTTCCCAGTCCCTGACTGTCGGCGATCGTGGCGTTGCCCGCGCCCGAGAGGTTGACGAAAAACGTCTCGGTGACTTCGAACCCGGTGTCGCCATTGACCAGCGCCGTGATGGTCTTCGTGCCGTCGCCGGCCAGGAAGGTCAGGGATCCGGAAGTCCCCGTATAGTCGCTGTTCCCCGTCGTGGCCGTGTCGTCGGCGGTCGCATAGCTCACGGTGGCACTGAGGGCCGTGGCTCCGGTTTTCGTGACTGTGAACGTGAACGCCGTAGTACCGCTATTGCCCTCATTGGCGGTCGCATCGCTGATTGAGAGTGTCGGGGCCGAGTCGTCGTCTTGGATGGATACGGTGGCAGAGCTGGCGCCCGAGTCGATAACGTAGTTGGAGTCCGACGAAATCGTCATGATGACGGTCTCGTCGCCGCCCTCGTAGACCGCGTCGTCCGTGGGCGTGACCGTGACGGTCTGGGAGCTGGAGCCGTTGAGAATCGTGGCGGACGTGCCGATCGACGCGTAGTCCGTGCCGCTCGTGCCCGTACCCGTGACGGTGAAGTAGACGGTGAGGTCCACGGTATTGTCGCCGATCCGCGAGAGAGTGAACGTCCCTGTACCAGGACCCGCCTCTGCCGCCGTGGCATCGGTGGCGGCAATGCTGACCTGAGATTTCAGGGTGACGTCGAAGGTGTCTGAGCTCGCGGCATGGACCGTGCTGCCGCTGTAGGACGCGGTGATGGTGTGGACGCTCGTGCCGAGCACCGTCGGCGTATAGACCACCGAGCAGCTCCCCCCTGAGACGATGCATGACGACGAACTAAAGGTTCCGGTTCCGGAGCTGGTGAAGCTCACCGTGCCGTTCGGGGTGGAGGGGGTCCCGGCCCCACTGCTGTCGGCGACGGTAACCGTACACGTGGTGTCCGCGTCGAGGATGAATGGGGCCGCGCAGGTCACCGTCGTCGTGGTCGCCCGCTCGGTCGCCGTAATGGAGCTGGAGGTGCCGGAACTCGCGGTGTGGACCCCGGAGCTGGCCCCGCTCGGCGTATAGGACCCGGACACGGAATGCGTGCCGCTGGTGTCCGGCGTGAAGGTCACCGAGCACGCCTGGCTGTTCGCCGTCGGGCTTCCCAGCGTGCACGAGCCCCCGCCGAAGCTCCCTGACCCAGAAGCCACCGAGAACGCCACCGTTCCCACCGGCGCCGACTGCGTGCCGCTGTCACCGTCGGTCACCGTGGCCGTACACGTGGAGCCCTGGTTCACGTCCACCGGCGTCGAGCAGGAGATCGTCGTCGTCGTGGTCCGTTCCGTGGCGGTGATGGAGTTGGAAATCCCGGAGCTCGCAGCATGGACCCCGGAGCTGGCCCCACTCGGCGTGTAGGACCCAGAGACGGAGTGCGTACCGGACGTGCTCGGAGTGAACGTGACCGAGCAGGACCGGGAGTTCGCCGTCGGACTTCCTAGCGTGCACGAGCCCGCGCTCAAGCTCCCTGACCCGGAAGCCACCGAGAACGCCACCGTGCCCGCCGGCGCCGACGGCGTGCCGCTGTCGCCGTCGGTGACCGTGGCCGTACAGGTCGAGCCCTGGTTCACGTCCACCGGCGTCGAGCAGGAGATCGTCGTCGTCGTCGTGCGCTCCGTGGCAGTTATGGCGTTGGAGGTCCCGGAGCTCGAAGCGTGGGTATTCGCACTCGCCCCGCTCGGCGTATAGGAACCGGACACGGAATGCGTGCCGCTGGTGTCCGGCGTGAAGGTCACCGAGCACGACTGGCTGTTCGCCGTCGGGCTCCCCAGCGTGCACGAGCCGGAGCTGAAGCTCCCTGACCCAGAAGCCACCGAGAACGCCACCGTGCCCGCCGGCGCCGAAGGCGTGCCGCTATCGGTGTCCGTGAC
>JACQOR010000067.1 GCA_016202435.1 Chloroflexota bacterium | reverse complement strand
GGCGCGGGGGCGTACTGCGCCGGAATGTCGACGATCAACTACAACTCGTATCCGCAGGCGCCAGAAGTCATGCTCGAGCCGGATGGCAACCTGCGGCTCCTGCGCCGCCGTCAGACCCTCGCTCAGATCTGGCAAAACGAGCTACTGGACGAGCCGCCCAGCCCCCGCGCGCCCGT
Source organism: Chloroflexota bacterium (assembly GCA_016202435.1). Taxonomy (GTDB): domain Bacteria; phylum Chloroflexota; class UBA6077; order UBA6077; family SHYK01; genus JACQOR01. Next base: position 15,359 of record JACQOR010000067.1, on the reverse strand, counting down.
CTGAGTCGGTAGCGGGGCCTAGCGCCGATTGCACCTACTTACAACCTGGTCATCAGGAAAGCGACGATATCCTCCAGATCGGTCCCGGTTGCGAGACCAGGGGGCATGGACGAGGGGGACGGGAAGCCCGGCACGACGACCGCCTGGGGGTTGACAATCGATTCGCGGAGGTAGGCGTCAGCGCCAGTGCCCGGTTTGCGCGTAGCCGAGACCGCCGCTACGTGGGTCAGATCAGGACCAACAACTCCGGCGCTAATTCCGGTGATAGCGTGACACGCCGGGCAGGCACCATTTCGGAAGAGCGTCTCCCCGCGTGCGGCGTTGCCCCCGACCGCACCACCGGCCTCATGCTCCGCCGGAGCAACCATCTCCCCGAGATATCCCACGGGAACGGCCAGAATGGCAACGGCGACGGCAGTCGCGACGGCCTTCCCGCGGCCCACGGCGCGGAGCGCACTAGCCGCGATCATCGAGACGATCACGAGGATGACGACGGCACCTAGAGTAATAGGCGTGGGGGGCAAGGCGAGCCTCCAGGCGGCGAGAGTTGGGGCGAAAACAAACACCTGGCGCGCCGGAAACGCGGGCCGGTGCTGTCAGGTGCTGGTTCGCGGTCTCTGAAATTCTGGGGCGATTGCCGTCCATCCAACCGGACGCGCGCCAATCCTATCAACGGCGCTTCGGCCTTGTCAAAAGCGGGCGGGCCGGCCTCTCTTCCGTTCGAGGCGCAGGTCGGCGAGTCCCACTCCTACTTTTCCCACCAGGGCAACCCTCTCCCCAAGATGGCAGAGAGCGAGCGGACTTCCATGGTGCCGATTCGCGAGCCGCTCCCGTGGCTCAATCAGGTCACTCGACCCTGGCCTATCGGGCAACAGGAAGTGCGCGCAAAGGCCGGGTTTTGCGTAGGTTCGCCACTTGCCAAGGCGAGCCGGGCTGCTACACTCCGCCCCACGGAGCAGCCCAGCGCCCAGCAACGTCAGCCCAGCACCATCGAGGCCCTCGGGCCAACGCAGAGCCCTGCACCACAGGACCCCTGGGATGGGTGTGCCCTCCGCCCAAGCAACCACATCGGGAGGACCCCACACCGTGGACACCGCCGCCATCCTCGATTCCAGCCGCCTCTGGAACCAGGCACTCAAAGACCTCCAAATCCAGATGAGCCCCGGGGACTTCCGGATGTGGTTCGCGGACACCCAGCTTGATTCGAGCGACGGGCCGGTCTGCGTCGTCAGTATCCAAAACCCCCTGACGAAGGGCTGGCTCGAGACCAAGTGCCGTGCGCTCGTGGCGCGGACGCTAGAGGATCTTCTCGGCCGCCCTGTCCAAGTCGAGTTCGCTATCCGTCGCAACCAATCCCTGCCAGTGCCAGATCTCCAACTCCAGGCGCCGCTGCCACAGGCAAGGGGACGCAGATTATCCGCGCCACCGTCGCTAAAACCCCACAGTGACCGATCAGTCAGCGCGCGTTTCACTTTCGACAACTTCGTTGTGGGTCCCAGTAATCGCCTCGCCTACGTAGCTTCGCTCGCCGCCGCCCGTCAGCCGGGTGTCGCCCACAATCCTTTGTTTATCTACGGAGGCGCCGGACTCGGAAAGACGCATCTGTTGCACGCCGTGGGCCACCACGCAGTCGATGACGACCGGCGCGTCGTCTATGTGTCCTCGGAAACCTTCACGAATGAATTCATCGAGTCTGTAGGCAATCGACGGATGGAGGCTTTCCGCGAACGCTATCGGCGGGCTGACCTTCTGCTCATCGACGATGTCCAGTTCATCGCCGGTAAAGAGGTGACGCAGGAGGAGTTCTTCCACACGTTCAACGCCGTGTTCGAATACTCTGGCCAGATCGTGTTGGCCAGCGACCGCGCACCCAAAGCACTGACGCTCGCGCAGCGGCTCAGGTCTCGGTTCGGCTGGGGTCTCGTCGCTGACATCCAAGAGCCGGACCTCGAGACGCGGATCGCAATCCTGAGGGCGAAGCTGGCCGCCCGCGACCGTTGTGACGCACCGATCGAGGTGCTTAGCTACATCGCGGAGCGAATGCCCAGCAACGTTCGGGACCTCGAAGGTGCCCTCAACCGGGTACTGGCCCAGGCAGACCTGCTGGATGCGCCGGTGAACGTGGATCTTGCCAAGATGGCCTTAGAACACGCGCTACCGGCCGAGGCCCGACGTCGCTCCACGGACCCCGAGGCCATCATCAAGGCGGTATGCCACGTCAGCGGCATGTCTCGGCGCGCGCTTGAAGGCGCGGGTAGAGACCGTCGCACTGCGAACAGCCGTCAGCTTGCGATGTATCTCTTGCGCGAGCACACTGCGCTTTCTCTCTCGGAGATAGGATCGCTGCTTGGCGGGCGCGACCACACTACCGTACTCCATGGGCATTCCAAGATGACCAAGCGGCTGCCCGTTGAGGAGCCGCTCCGGGAAGCCGTCGCCGCTGTCCGCCGAGAGCTGGACGGCGGCAGCTAGGCGTCCCCCAACTGCCTGAGTCCCACGGTAGACGCGAGACAATCGCCTCTTTGCCGCGAAAGGGGGGCCGGCGCCCAGAGAGGGCTGGGGGCGGGAGGTTCGCGGCGACTGGCCGTGGATAATGCTTCCGTGGAAGAGCTGTTCGACCTCTGCGACGAGTACGGCCGACCACTTGGGCTCACCAAGCCCCGTTCCCAGGTCCATCGAGACGGCGACTGGCACCGGTCATTCCACTGCTGGCTCGTAGACCGAAGAGACGATGGCGACGTCGAGATCCTCTTGCAACTGCGGTCCCAGGACAAGGACACGTCCCCAGGTCTCTGGGACGTGAGCGTCGGCGGCCACTACTCAGCCGGCGAGGGAATCGAGGGAGGCCTGAGAGAGCTGAATGAAGAACTGGGGCTCCGAGCGGAGGCGAGCGAGTTGGTCCAAGCGGGCTGGCGCCACGGCGTGGTGAACGAGTCCGGTGTCAACGACCGTGAGGTCCAGGACGTTTTCTTTCTGCACAGGCACATTCAGCTTCAGGACCTACGGCCGGACGGTGCCGAAGTTCCGGCAGTCGCTGTAGTGTCGGGCCGGCATCTCATCAAGCTCGCCGCCGGCCTGGTACCACTTGTCGAGGCAACCGGGGGCCGGGTGGGCCCAAATCGGGCGGTCCTTCCGGAGCCGATCTTCCTCGAAGCCGACCGACTCGTGCTGCGCGAGAACCGCTACTACGAGAAGGCCGTCCGGTTTGGACGCGCCCTTGTCAACGGCTCCCGGGCGCGGCTGCGCCGCCGCTGGTGGTAGCCCGACTCTCGGGCTGGGTCTCCGAGCGGACGCAGTGTCCGTCTACGTGCGGCAGAGACCACCGGACTTAAATGGGTGGGAGGGGGCACAGGTTATCGAGCCAGCTCGTTGTATGATTCCCGCCGGCATCTTCACCGGTTTCGTGCAAACCAGGAAAGCCCCTCCCTGAATCTCGTGCAAGACGTCCATCGCTATCCGCCCCCGGTTGTCGTCTGGGGCCCATCAGGCAACTGGTTCGGTAGCTTCCTGAAGCGACCCGCCGAGCTGTACCGCTACCGAGAGCTGCTGGGGAATCAGGTCGCCCGGGATCTGAAGGCACGTTATCGAGGTACTGCACTCGGATTCTTCTGGTGTCTCTTGAATCCACTGCTTACGACGGCCATTCTCACCCTGCTGTTCACGGTGCTCATGCGGGGCGCGTCGATTCCGAACTTCGCCGCTTTCGCCCTTATCGGGGTATTGGCCTGGAACTGGCACGCCACGGCGCTGGTCGCCGGCATCAATAGCATCACTTCCCAGAGCAACCTGATGGCCAAGGCGTACTTCCCACGGGAGGTATTGCCGCTATCCGCAGTCCTCTCGAACGGCCTCAACTTTCTTTTCGCGCTCCCCACTGCGATCGTCCTGCTGGTCTTCTCCGGCGTGCCAATTGGCTGGGCGCTCTTGTTGCTGCCCTTCGTCTTCGTAATCCAGGCCGCCCTGTCAGCCGGTTTCGCCCTATTGCTCGCGACCGCCAACGTCTTCTACCGAGACACCAGCATCATCATGGAGTCGCTGCTGCTCGCCTGGTTCTTCCTGACCCCGATCTTCTATCGGCCCCAGGATCTGTTTCCCCAGTATGAGCGGCTCATGTACATCCTCAATCCCGTCGCCTCAGTCATCGCGATGTATCGGGACCTCCTCTACTCGGGCTCGGTTCCGGACCCGCTATTCGTCCTGAGAAGTGGCGCACAGGCGCTCGTGCTCCTGTTGGTCGGCTGGGCACTCTTTGCCCGCTTTGCCGACCGATTCGTGGAGGAGCTGTGAGTTCCCGAGCAACCACACTGGCTCGGCCTGAGCCCGAACCGACCGAAAAAGCCACCGCGTTGAGCCTGGAAAGAGTATCGAAGCTGTTCGTCCTACAGCACGAGCGGCCCCGGTCATTCCAGGAGCTGTGGGTGGCGCTCATGAAGGGCCGAGGCGCCGGCAGTCGCGAGCGCTTCTGGGCGCTCCGCGACGTGAGCTTTGACGTCAAACAGGGTGAGACTCTGGGCATTGTTGGCCGCAACGGGTCCGGCAAGAGCACGCTCCTTCGGCTGATCGCGCGCACGATGCGCCCGACCGAGGGACGGGTGGTGATCGCCGGGCGGGTCATGCCGCTATTGGAGCTGGGCGCGGGATTCCATGAGGAACTGAGCGGCAGCGACAACGTCTACTTGAACGCTTCGCTACTCGGCGTGCCCCACTCGGTAGTGGAAGCGCGCTACCGCGACATCGTGGAGTTCGCCGAACTAGAGCACTTCATGGACACGCCGATCAAACACTACTCTTCTGGCATGTATCTGCGTCTCGGCTTTGCGATCGGGGTGCATCTCGACTTCGACATCCTGCTCGTAGACGAGCTTCTGGCGGTCGGCGACGCGGAATTTCAGCGGAAATGCGTGGACCGGATTCGCGCGGTGCGCGACGCCGGAGCGACGATCCTGCTGGTCTCCCACGTAGCGGAACAGGTGGCCACGCTATGTGACCGCGCCGTTTGGCTGGACGGTGGGCGCGTCTGCAGATTCGGCCCCGCGAAAGAGGTCGTCGCCGCCTATCTTGAAAGTAGCGCGTCCTAGCGGAGGGTCTCTTGTCAGCTAACCCTCCCCGGAGTCCGGCTGGAGCCTCGGATACGAGCACCTCGAAGCGGAAACAAGACGCCCTGATTCTCCACTCAGTGATTTTGAGTGTGATTGCACTCGCGTTCGCAGTCACGCTACTGGATAGGACCTGGAGAGCCTCAGTTCCCGCTACGCGTCAAGAGGAAAATGTTTGGGCATGGACAAGTACTCCCGATCCCTCGCCAGTCGAAGCGTGTGCCTTTGTGACCGTCTGCCTTCCGCCCCAGTACCCGAACGATCCCGACACCCTGACTACTTCGGGTCTCCGCAGCTACGGGCTGGACCTCCACCTGTTCGCAGAACAAGAGCCGGGAAACCGAATCCTGATTTCGGGAGTCTCGATAGACTTGCCCGTCGATGCGTCCCTGGCGGCCTCTTGATGGGCCAACCCCCGGACGGACCCTGGTACTTCATCGCTCGCGGTGAGTCGCGCATCCTAATATCTGTTCGAGGCGCGAGCGTCCTGAGCGCCTATCTCGCTCCCGGAGAGGGCCGGGCCTTCGCCTTTCTGGAAGGCATCGCTTGCGATCCCATCGACCCCGGCTACGTCGCTCCGCCCCGCGGACGGCCATTCATCCTGGCCGCTCCGAATCCCGTGCCAGCCGGGAGCGGCTCCGGCGCTACGACCCTCACCTGGGACCTGGGAGAGAAAGGCAAGTGTCTTTACGGCGGAGTGTACGTGTCAGAAGACGGTGGGCCTCTGAAGGTGTTCGCTCGCGCTGAAGCGGGGACCGCACAGGCACCCTGGATCGCCGCGGGCCACGAGTATCGATTCGTGCTCGGCAGGTCGACCCCAATCTCAAGGGTACCAGAGCAGCTCGCTGAGGTACGGGTTCGGCGGATCGGAGGTTAGAGGTCTACATCAGGCGCGGCCCGCTATGACCTTTCGGCGGCAGCAACGCCGAGGCCTACCTCACCGAACGGCGCTTGTTGTCCACGTAGTCCACGAGGATGTACTCACCCAGACGATCGGGGGTCGCGTAGAAGGCTCGGCCCTTGTTGATGCGGGTCATCTGATCCACGAAGTCGGTGAGATAGCGGCCCCGCTCCATCATAAACGTGTTGATGGTCACGTTCTCCCGCGTACATCGCTTGACCTCGCGAAGTGTCTCCTGGAACGTCCGGTAGGTGGGCGGATACGAGAACTCTACGTGCCCACCCTCGAAGTGGGCGGTGGGCTCACCGTCCGTCACCAGGATCACCTGCTTCGTCCCGGACTTGTGACGCCCCAGGAGTTGCCTGGACACCATGAACGCGTGCTGCATGTTGGTGCCGTAGCCCCAATCGGCCCATGTGAGGTGCGGCAAGTCCTCCGGTGAGATCTCTCGCGCGTATGCGGAGAAGGCGATTATGTAGAGATGGTCTCGCGGATATAGCCCCTTGATCAGCGCATTGAGGGCGACCGTCACCTTTTTCGCCGCCAGAATGCACCCTCGAAGAAACATCGATCTGCTCATGTCCAGCACGATGACGGTGGAGGACTGCGTGATCAGCTCGTGCTTGTGGACCTCGAAATCGACTGGCGCGAGCCTGATCGGGGTACCCGTCCCCTCGCGCACGACGGCGTTCATCAGGGTTTGGTGCATGTCAAGTACGAACGGGTCCCCGAACTCGTAGATCTTCGATTCGTCCACGCGCTCGCCGCCGGGCCCGCGCTCGTCGATCTCGTGCCTTCCGAAGCTATCGCGTTTCAGGTGGTGGAAGATGTCCCGCAGCGCCTTCTCCCCGATCTTGCGCATCGCCCGGGGAGTGAGCTCCAACTCCTGTCCCTTGCGAGTCACGTAGCCTGCTTCCTCCAGCATCCGCTGGAGGTCGCGGAGTTGCGCGAGCGACTCCGCAGCGTCGTCCCCGATGAGCTCCCGCACCTTGTCAGCATCGACGCGGTTCACGCCTTCCAGGTCCCGTGCTTGCTGCAGGTCCCGTTCCAGCGAGTCCATCTGTTGAAGCTGGTCCATGAGTTGCATCGCTTCGAGGAGCGAGACCGGCTCGTTCCCGCGGAAGGGGTAAGGACGATCACGACGGGCACCCGGCGCCAGGGCCTGCAACAGGTCTGACAGCTCCGCAAGGTCATCGCTCATGCCCGCCCGGTCCATGAGCTGCTCCGCCATGTCCTGGAGCTGACGTCTCTGTTCCGGAGTCATGCTATCGAGCAACGACTGCATCTGAGAGAGGCGGTCCTGCAAGTGGGCGACCAGGTCGTCCAGGGACTCGATGCCCTCGGGAAAGTTTTGGCCCCATTTGGCCATGAAGTCCTCGAGGTCAGGCTCTCGACCCTCCGCACGATCCCGCAGCATCTGATTGAGGTCTCGCAGCATCTGCGCGGCGGCGGCTAGGTCCTGGGGTCCCAGGGACTGCATCGCCTGCTGCATGCCCTGGAAATAGGACTGCATCAACTGCTGCTGCAGCAAATCCAGCAGCTCCTGGAATTTCTGCCGGGCGCCGGGATCCATGAATTCGTATTCCCGAAGTTGCTGGATCTGGCCGCCAACGTCCGGGGGAAGCGCGTCGAGCTGCTGAAGGCGCCTCTGTGCCATGTCTTCTAGAAGCTTCTGAAGCTGGGGATCGCCTGGCGACTGGCTGTCAACCCCCCATGAGGGTCGTCCGCCTTCGGGGCCTTCAGTCCCCTGGGACGCGGCCGTCGTGGGCGCGTCCCGATCCTGATCGGAACCCGGGCCATCTGATGGCAGGCCCTCGTCAGACTCCGCATCCTCAGCCGAAGGACCCGTGGCGGAAGCTTGATCTGAGTGCGGATTACCTGTGGGTCCAAGCGGTTCCCGGCTATCTCCAGGCACCACCTGGGCCAAGCGCCGGGCGATGCCCTCGCGCTCGGTGCGGATCACGTCGTCCAGTTTTTCCTTGATCTGGTCCATGATGCCGCCCAGATCGTAGCGGTCCAGACGCTGCTGCCGTTGCTGGCGAAGGCGCTCGAGCAACTGCTGAAGGCCCATCGTCCGGTCTCCGGTTCGGCTCTGAAAACCGCGCTGCAGGATCCGCTGGAGCGCGGTGCGGACGTCTCCGTCAGAGAGGAGTTCTTCCGACAGACTCTCGATCAGTTCGTCGGGATCGAAAGGCGCGACCTCCTGGGTGCCATCCCATCGGGAGTAGCGGAAGCGCATCAGCTTCTTCCCGGCGTCGTAAACCCACCCACCCACAGGAATCCGCGCCTGTGTCCACGACGTGACCCCATAGTCAGTCCGCCCTTGGCTGCAGGCCCTGCCTGCTATTTGTGGTAGCGCGCCCGGTGGTCCATCTTGTCCTTGTTGAGCTTCCGGTTCAGGTGCAGACCTTCCAGGACGAACTCAACGGCCGAGGCGATGCTGGCCGGATTGTTCTGCGCGCCCAGCCGCGCCACAGCAGCCTTCATCCCGACGGTCGACGACGCCTGGAGCATGTACTCCATCGAGGGAATGTTGTCCCCAACCTCGATGGTCATGCCCGCGTCGAACGCGTGAACCAACTCGTCGAACTCTTGAACCGCGAAGTACCGGTTGAAGACGTTCAGGACCGCGCCCTGCGCCAGCCGCTCAATGATCCGCTCGTCCTTGACATCGCCAACGGTCTCAAGCTCGATCTTGCCCGCGGTGGACGCGATAATGGAGGTCAGATCGCTCACCCGGGGAGAGACGTCCGCATCGCCGTTGCGGAGCGACCGCCGCACCGCGTTGGAGATCGAGTTCTCGTAGTTGCAGATAGAGACGCGGACCGACACGCCAGACCGCTGCGAAATGTCTGGACTCCTTCGTGCGAGGTGCGTCACCTCGGCCAGCACTTCCTTCATGTACGCTGGCGTTTCGACCCGCAGATCGGGGAGTGAGGGCGTCTGCGCCTCCTGCTCCATGATGCGGATCTCGTCTTCAATGGTCTTCGGATAGTGGGTGCGGATCTGGGAGCCGATCCGGTCCTTGATCGGCGTGATAATCCGCCCTCGGTTCGTGTAGTCCTCGGGGTTCGCACTGGCAACGATAAAGATGTCCAGCGGGAGGCGAATCTTATAGCCGCGGATCTGGACGTCGCGCTCTTCCATAATGTTCAGCAATCCGACCTGGATACGTTCAGCCAGGTCGGGCAGCTCGTTGATACAGAAGATGCCCCGGTTCGTGCGCGGCAGCATCCCGTAGTGGATCGTCAGTTCGTCGGAGAGATAGCGGCCCTCAGCCACCTTGATCGGATCCACCTCACCAATCAGGTCAGCGATCGTAATGTCGGGCGTGGCTAGCTTCTCGCCGAAACGGCGGTCGCGGGGAACCCAGTTGATCTCGGTATCGTCACCTTCCGCCTCAATGCGTTCGATGGCGTAGCGGCTGATGGGCGCGAAGGGGCTGTCGTTCACCTCGGAGCCGGCGACAACGGGGATCTCGTCGTCGAGGAGGCTCAGGAGCGCCCGCGCGATGCGACTCTTGGCCTGGCCGCGCTCGCCGAGAAAAATAATGTCCTGCTCCGAGATGATCGCGTTCTCAATCTCGGGGATAACCGAGTCTTCATAGCCAATGATCCCCGGAAAGAGCTCCTCGCCCCGGCGAATCTTTTCTACGAGGTTTTTTCGGATTTCCTGCTTCACCGTGAGGGGAACGTACCCGCTCCGCCGCAGTTCACCAACAGTTCGAGCCTTTTGCATCCTATCTCCCGTCTCCCGCAAAAACGGTAAGTTGCGCCTTGCGGCGTAGCCTCTGGGCTTTCCCTACGTGCGAGAGGCCGGTGCCGATTCCGTCAACTCTGACGACGTGGGTTCTTCCGGAGCGGGCTCCGCGGCAGGTTCACCGGCACTCACAGGCGACTCGGGGCTCGCAGCAACCTCGGCAGTTGCCACGGAAGCCGCGGGTACCTCAGCCACAGCAACCGGTGACGCGGCTACAGCAACCGGTGACGCGGGCGCTCCGACAGGGGCGCTTTCGGCCACCGCCGCGCGTTCCATCGGCGGCCGGTCCATCCGATCGCTCTCAGGGCGTCGGGAATGATCGTCCCGACGGTGTGCCCGCTGATCTGGCCGGGGATTGTGTATCGCACAGAGGATTCGTCCATTGAGAATTGAGCGGGACGGCTGACTCACCTTGCGCCCGCAAACATCACACCTAGCGATCGTGATCCTCCTTCAGATTACGCGCCTAGTCTACCACGGCACGAAGTGAGACTTTTGTGCCTCAGAGAGCGGCGGTTTCAAGGGGCGTGCGGATGGCACGCCCGAAACCCGACTGGCGGGTTCGCAGCGGCCGGAGCTTCCCTTTAGAATCGAAGCTCGACGGAGGACCCGGTTGCCCGAAGCGCTTCCCCTCTTTCCTCTGAACGTAGTGCTGTTTCCCGGAATGCTGCTGCCGCTGCACATTTTCGAGCCTCGCTACCGCGAGATGATCGGTTTGTGCTCTGCTGAGCGGCGATCCTTCGGCGTGGCACTTATCAAGGAAGGCCAGGAGGTAGGCACCCCGGCAACGCCGTACGAAATCGGAACGACCGCGCAGATCGTGGAGTTGGATCGCCTCGATGATGGCCGCATGAACATCATCACGATGGGCGCACGGCGGTTTCGCCTCGTCGACTATTCGAAGCAGAAGCAAGCCTACCTGATGGGTGACGTGGAGTATCTCGAGGACCGGCCGTCACCGCCGGATGTCGCGAAGGATCTAAGCCTGCAGGTCGCGGGGCTGGCTCAACACTACGTCGCCATCTGCCAGACCGTCTCCGGGCAACGTCTCGTTCCCCTGGACATCCCACCGGCACCGGATGCCATCTCCTTTGTTGTAGGCTCCCGGCTGCAGATCAGGAATACGGAGCGGCAGGACATTCTCGAGTCCGAATCCGTGGTCCAGCGGCTGCTCCTGGAAAAAGACCTTCTGGAGCGGGAGATCGAGCGGCTCGAAGAGCACCTGCGAAACCGCAATACCGGTACATTCGGACCTTTCTCCCGAAACTGAGGGGAGCGCTCCCGGTAACCGCAGCCGCCCTAGGCACCAGTGAAGGCTCTGTCGTTTCTTAGGAGCGAGCACGAAGGAGCAGCCCAGCGGGACTCTAGTCCCGGGAAGCGAACTCAGCATGACGATGATCCTGCTTCCGGGATGACAATAAGCTAGGAGTTCACAAATGTCTCTTCGCTTTCTCACGGCCGGGGAGTCTCACGGCCCTGGCCTCACCATTGTCGTAGACGGCGTGCCCGCCGGCGTGCCGGTTTCCGAGGAAGAGGTTGCCGTTGATCTTCGCCGGCGCCAGGGCGGTTATGGCCGCGGGGGTCGTCAGCTGATCGAGCAAGACTACGCCGTCATCAGCGCGGGTCTCACCAATGGCCTGACGACCGGAGCCCCCATTGCCATGGCGGTGGAGAACAAGGACTACCAGAATTGGATCGGCAAGCCGATTCCGGTGCAAACGATACCCCGACCCGGCCATGCCGACCTCGCCGGCTCGCTCAAGTTCCAACAAGAGAACATGTGGATCATCGCGGAGCGATCGAGCGCTCGGGAAACCGCGGCACGCGTGGCAGCGGGCGGCATCGCCAAAGCCTTGCTGAAGCAGCTCGGCGTCAGGATCGGCGGCCACGTTCTGGCGATCGGAGGCATCCATGCTTCCGTCTCCCCGATGCCCTACGAGGAGCTTTTCGCCCTCGCTGAAGCGTCACCCGTGCGCTGCGCAGATCCGGAGGCGACGCAACAGATGATCGCTCGCATCGACCGGGCGAAGACGGAGCGCCAATCGGTGGGCGGCGTTGTCGAAATCGTCGCCTGGGGCGTCGCTCCGGGCCTGGGAAGCGACGTCCACTGGGACCGCAAGCTCGACGGACGCCTGGCTCAGGCCGTGATGAGCATCCACGCCATCAAGGCCGTCGAGGTGGGAGATGGGTTCGTGTCTTGCGAGAAGTCCGGTACCGAGGTGCAGGACTTCATCCGCTGGGGTGATGACCGCCCGATCCGCCTCAGCAACCACGCCGGCGGGACTGAGGGCGGCATCACCAACGGCGAACCGGTGGTCGTCCACGCCGGCATGAAACCCATCGCCACGACGGTGACTCCACAGCCCTCAGTCGACATGAAGACGCACGAGGAGACCGTGATGCAGTATGTGCGGTCGGACATCTGCGCCGTGCCGGCCGCGGCTGTTGTCGCGGAAGCGATGGTCGCGCTGGTCCTCGCCGATGCCTACCTGGAGAAATTCGGCGGCGACAACGTCTCTGAGACTCGATCCAACCTGTTGAGCTTCCTCAAGGCCATTCACTGGGAGCCGCTAGTCTGAGCACAGAGTAACGCCAGTCGGCCGCTGCCGCGGAGGAGCATCCTTGGAGGACGGGTCAGAGACAGGCTATTCCGCCTTCTGGGAGGATGTCGGGGCCAATTTCCCCTCCCTGAAAGGCGCTGCCTCCACCGCCTATTACCTCGATTGCGAACGGACGCTGCTGCAGACGTTCAGTCCGACTCTCGCTGGCAAGTCGGTCTTCAAGACCGATCTCTGGGATGAAGCCAAAAACACCGAGATTCTCCGCTGGGCCGCGTCCCAGGGTGCCCGGCCATTCGGGATCGACATCTCCTTTGCCACTGCCCGACAGGCGAGCGCGCTTGTCTGGAACGACGCGCCGGGCATCGCCCTGGGCGATGTCCGGTGCGTTCCTTTTCGGTCGGACAGCTTTGACCTGATCTACTCGATGGGCACCATCGAGCACTTCCCCGACTACGATATTGCCGCGGCTGAGATCTTTCGCGTGCTGAAACCGGGAGGTACAGCGATCATCGGCGTCCCCAACAAGCTAGACCCGTTTCTCCGACCGGCGATGGTCACCGCGCTCAATGTGGCCGGCCTGTACGGTTATGGGCGGGAGAAGTCCTTCACGCCCTGGGAGCTGCGCCACCTGCTCGAATCCGTTGGCTTCCGCATCACCGGCATTTCAGGAATCCTCTTCATTCCCGGCTGGCTCCGAATGCTCGATCTGTTGCTCCACACCCGAGTCGCCTGGCTCGAATGGCTGACGCGGGGTCCAGTACGTTTCTTCGCGAGCCTTTATCACCAGTTCCCTGCGCTTCGACGTCACGGGTATCTGATGGCCTGCATTGCGATCAAACCCTCAGAATCTTGACCTCCCGGCGGACCTTATCGTCGGTATGAGCAGCGACCAGTTCACCGAGGTGGACGGCCTCAGGATTCGATATCGCGAGGCCGGTGCCGGCCCGACCGTCCTGCTGTTGCACGGATCGGTCTTGGGATCCTCACTGGATGTCTGGGAGCGCAGCATGGGCCAACTGGCGAATGATAGGCTCCGCGTAATCGCGTACGACCAGCCGGGCTACGGGCGAAGCGACGACCCTGACGACTTGTCTGCGAGGTTTCGGCGGGACTTCATTCCCAGGTTCATGGACGCGGTTGGCATCGACTGCGCCGGCCTGGTGGGGCATTCCAACGCAGGCAACATCGTCGTGCAAATAGCCCTAATGCAACCCCAACGGGTCGCCAAACTGATCGTGCTGGCTACGGGCAGCTTGCTTCCGCCACCTGTTCCGGAGCCCATTTGGAACCTCGGGCGAGTGCTCTTGGATCGGTGGTCTGCACTGCGCGCCGGCGCCCGTACCCCGCGCGAGCTGAGCGAGCCGTCCGAACCGTCGAGGGAACGGATCCTCGCGATCCTGCGAGATCAGCTCTATGACCATTCGCTGATCACCCCTGAGCTGGTCGAGCTGCGCTATGAGATGGCGGTCGGGCATCGGCCTCGACGTGCCGAGAGCAGCGTCGTTCAGCCCGGGGCAGCAATGTCCCCGGTCTGGAAACGCATTGGCGAGCTCAAGGTTCCCATGCTGATGCTATACGGCAGGAATGACCTGGGCTTGATCGAGTGGCGGGCCCGGCTCCTGAGGGGTGCGCACCCGAGCATCGAAATTCGGGTCCTGGACCGATGTAAACACCTCGTCCAGATCGACCGAACCGATGCATTCATCGAGGCTGCAACCGCGTTCTTCTCTCAGCCAGTCAACTGAACTCTCGAGATCCGGTGCTGTCGCAGTGGACAAGTCTGGTCGCAAAGACTACCATGCTTCTAGAGGCGGGAACTCCGCCTCTAGATAGGGATTTCGTGGACGACTTACCCGGTCAACGCGAGCCCCAGGACAACCGAATAGCCCAGCCGGCGGATGCGGGCGAAGGCGCCTGGGGCCTCGAGGTGAGTCTCCGCTAGTCTTCCTCCCCGCCACTGACCACGAGGGTCTGCCTCGAGGTCCAGCAAGGTGGCCGCATCCGGGCCACGCGCCCACGCCGCCGCTTCCGTCCGGTCGGGTTGTTCTCTGTCCACGTGGGCGGCGTGGAGAACAGCATGCGCATGCGGCTCAACCCAGCCGAGGTCCGCCACCTGCGGGGTCTGCTCAGAGGCCAGGGTGAGGAGACCGCCGCGGAACAGCTCGCGCCGCTCACGGCCCCCGAGCTGGCCGAGCTCATGTTGCAGCTTCCACCCCAGGAACTGGCGGTCCTGGAGCCACTGGTGGGCACAGAACGGCTTGCTGACGCGATGGCCAACCTCGATCCCTCCGAGGCCGCTCGCCTGATCGTTCGCTTCGCCCGTCCCTACGCCGCCAACATCCTCGGAGAGATGGGACCGGACGACGCCACGGATGTCGTGGAGGAGCTTCCCGACAGCGAGGCGGAGGGCATTCTCGCGGAAATGGACAGCGCGGATGCCGCCGAGATCCGGGAGCTGATGACCTACCCTCCGGACACTGCCGGCGGCCGCATGACTCCGGAGTTCATCGCGATTCCCCCCGATGCCACGGTCGCCTCTGCCCTCCGCATGATCCGAACTCAGGCCGCCCAGGCCGAGACGGCCTACTACACCTACGTGACCGACCGAAGGGGCCGTCTCGTGGGCGTGTTGAGCCTGCGCCATCTCGTCATGGCTGAAGCCCAGCAGCGCGTGGACGAAATCATGCGCCGCCAGGTCATTCACCTGCCGGCCCAGACGGACCAGGAGGAGGCGGCCCGGGTCTTGATGGCGCACGACTTCCTGGCGCTCCCAGTGGTCGACGACGGGGGACGCCTGGTCGGAGTCATTACGGCTGATGACGTGGCTGACGTATTGCAGGAAGAAGCCACCGAAGACATCGAGCGGCTGGGTGGTTCCGAGCCCCTGGACGAACCCTATCTGATGACGCCCTTGCCCGCCCTGTTCAAGAAGCGCATGCCCTGGCTCTTTGGGCTGTTCGTCACGGGGACCTACACCAGCTTTGTGCTTCAGGCGTTCGCGGATACCCTGGAGCGGGCTGTGGCGCTCGCGTTCTTCATTCC
>JACQOR010000065.1 GCA_016202435.1 Chloroflexota bacterium | reverse complement strand
GGCGCCTGCCGACAACATCCTCCAGCTTGACGTTGCCGAGAAATGCGCGCACCGCCAGCGCGCCAACCAGCACGATGACGTCCGGATCCACGAGAGAGATCTCTTCCTCCAGGAATGACCGACACAGCGCTATTTCTTTTGGCGATGGGGCACGGTCTCCGGTCCCTGACCCGCTCGGTCCCGGGAAGCATCGCGTAAGCGAGGAGAGCCACGCTGCGGACAGATAGGGCCACTTGTGCTGCTCACCAGCGCGGAATCCCGCCTTCTCGAGCCAGCCGGCCAGAGTCCGTCCGGCCGGACCGGCGAAGTGGATTCCCTCGCGATGGGTCACGGGCCCAGGCGCTTGACCAACGACCATGACGCGAGCATCCCTCGCGAGCGCGGTGATGGGGCGCGCCTCTCGAAGATGACCCGCCAACTGGCAGGCGCGGCATTCAGCAATGCGGTCTTGCAACAGATGGAGCCCTTGGAGATCTGTCTTACGACCCGAAGACGTCAAGGGTTCCACTACTCGCAGTCAGTAACGCGCCCGGAAAGCCGGAAAGGTGGCGTCAACCAGTTCATGACGCACTCTGATCGACGTTGGCGCCTGGAGACCCGCGGGGTCGAACGACTTTCGCGGCGCTGGCTTCGGTAGGATACAGCGCACTATCCCACCAGGGAGCCCTTTCTTGGTTAATCGCCTCCTCACCGATCATCGGCTGGGCCTTCTTGCGATCACCCTCGTGGCCGCCTTCCTGCGCCTCTGGAGCCTCGAGACCAGCCAGTACCAGTACGACGACGAGATGATCGCGGTAATCACTACCCGGTTGGTCAGGGACGGCGTGTGGCCGCCCGGCGTGCCCAGTTCGCCTTATGTCATGAACGGTCCAACCGCGCCCTACGTCATGGCGATTCCGCGGCTGTTCACGGACTCCTACCTCGGAATGGTTACCTTCGTGTCTGCGATCAATGTCGCGTCGGTGCCGCTCTTCTATCTGTTCGTACGAAGCGTGTCCGGCGTCCGGGCGGGACTTCTCGCCGCATTGTTGCTGGCCGTGAACCCATGGCTGGTGGCGGACAGTCGGCGCCTCTGGCTCAACTCACTCGTCGGGCCAACCGCGGTCCTGTTTCTCTGGGCCGCCAATTGGGCTCTCCGTTCTGGCCGGCTCCGAGCCTGGGCATTCGCCGGCGTATCGCTGGCGATCAGCGCCTTGCTTCACCTCGGCGACCTCGCCAATGTTCTGGCCGCTTTGGGCGTCGTGCCTTTCATCCGCCGAGTAGGCTGGTCGCGGCTCGTGGCTGGAATGGCAACCTTCGCCCTGCTGATGTCCCCATGGGTGGTGAACAGCTTCCTGCCAGATTTGAGAACTTCCGGGGTCGCCGAGAATCGAGGGGGCCTCCCGTACGATTGGTCCAGTCTGGACCGCGCCGCACTCCTGGTAACTGGAGTGGGCTACCAGGCCCTCGTGGGACAAGGGGCCCGCATCGTCAACGCCGAAGCGCCGCCCTTTCGTGCCATCGATGTGCTCGCCCGAGCGCTTGCGGCCGCAGGCTGGTGCTGGCTGCTGTGGCGGGTTTGGGTTGAGCGCAACCGCAACGTCGCTCGGAGCGCCACCTTTCTCGTGAGCGCACTCATGGTGGCCATCCCTATTCTTGCCCTCCAGATCATTCTGAACCGCGGCATCGTAGTCCCGAACTGGTGGTACTTCTTCAACATCGTTCCCCCTCTCCTGCTGGGGATCGGGGACCTCGTGACCCGCTTGCCATCGCGCATCGGCCAGGCAGGACGTGCCGCCTGCCTCCTGATTGCCGGCGCGCAGCTGTTGCTGGCGGCTCCGTTCTTGCTCACCCAGCACGAGTTCTGGCCCCGGGGTTTCTATGGGGTCCCCTGGAAGTACCTGGACGAGATGGTTACCGAGGTGCGCCTCCGGGCCCGGGCTGACGACGCCTTCGTGATCGTCGGTGGCGTCGAGGACCAGGATTGGCGACAAGGTGAGCGGATCACGAGCTTGGTCAGGCCGGACTATCCGCGAATCCGGAATTTCGATGGACTCGACGGACTCATGCTTCGGCGCGACGCCTCGAAGCTCCTCTACGTCACCACGAACGACGAGCACGTAATGACTCGCCTGCTTGCCGACCAGATCGGAGCCCGACAAGTCTTCGAACAGCGGCTCCCAGGATCGGGGTGGACTCGGCGAATCTTCCAGGCAACACCAGCGATGGTCGAGCAGTGGGCTGGGGAACGGCTCGATACTTTGACTCTGCAGCCTTCCGAGGGACTACCGGCACCTCCTGACGCCGTTTCGAGCGTTCAGCAAGCTAGGGGGAGCCCCACAATCACCTACACTCGAGCGCAGATTTTCCGGCCGGGCGTGGTCGGTGAAGGCTATCAACTCGCCCTACAGTGGCAGTTCGACGCCGAGCCGCCAGAGGCGGTCATGAGCGAGTACGTGTTCGTTTCTAATGGAACTGAGGTGCACCGGGAGCAGCACATCGCCTATCCCGCGGGCTACTGGCAGCGCGGCGACTGGCTAGACACTCAGATCTTGAACGTGTTCACCCTCCCGGAATCGTTTCAAGCGCGCGGGAACATGAGCGTTCAAATTCGGAACTTCGGAGTAATCTCCGGTCGTCCTGTGGGCGAAATTGTCACCTTGCCGCTGAGACTGCGCGGGCCATAGCCGCCCAGGTTTTTCGCGCGGATTTGACGCGGTGTGGGTCCGAGTTCATCATGTCTTCTTATGCCGATCCGCCACGCCGTTCCGGCTGATCTTCCGGCCATGGTTGCCATCTATAACGCCGCCATCCCCGGCGGAATGGCCACCGCGGACACGCAACCGGCGAAGGTTACGGACCGCCAGAAGTGGTTCGCCGGACATGAGCCCGAGCGCCGGCCCATCTGGGTGGTGGAGAATGATGGGAGGATTACGGGTTGGGTAAGTCTGTCTACGTTCTACGACCGCCCCGCCTGGGACCCAACGGTAGAGCTCAGCGTCTACGTCCATCCTGATCATCGGCGGAAAGGAACCGGACGCTCCCTGGTGGCCCACGCCATCGCACATGCGCCCGCTCTGGGTATCGCGACCATCCTCGTTTTCGTGTTCTCACACAATCTCCCCAGCCTGGATCTCCTCGAGGCGCGCGGGTTCGCCCGGTGGGGCCTGCTCCCGGGTGTCGCACACATGCCCGAAGGACGCCGCGACGTAGTGATCCTTGGCCTGGAAGTCGACACGGCCCATAAGAGGGCATCTCGCTCAGCTCCGGCATGACGAATCTCTCCGCCCGCCCCCGCAGACGGAGGAGGGGCTGGGGTGTGCTCGAGCCCATGCGGAGTCTGAGGGCACATCCTGGATCCGCGTAGCCACCCACCCATATCCATCGTCGGCGCCGGCCGTCTCGGCAGCGTGCTCGCGCTGGCCCTTCACCGCGCGGGTCGCCGAGTCGTCGCGGTCGCAAGCCGCAGGCACGAGGGCGCGGCACGACTAGCATCGATGATCCCGGGCTGCGTGGCGGCCCCATCTTCGGACGCCGCCGCACACGCTGCTGACATCGTGTTTCTCACCGTGCCAGACGACGCCATCGCTACGGTGCAGGGTGGTATTGACTGGAAGTCCGGGCAACTGGCGATCCATTGCAGCGGTGCGCTCCCCGCCGCGATCTTTGAGCGCGCCCTTGGCTCCGGCGCCCGGGCGGCCGGATTTCACCCGCTGCAAACCTTTGCCGACTCCGCCACCGGTCTGGCCAACCTGCCTCGCTCGACGATCGGGATTGAGGCGGATGATGAGACGTGGCCCTTCCTTGCAGAGCTCGCTCGCGACCTGAGCGCGACTCCGGTCCGCATCAGCCCAGAGAACCGCGCGGTTTACCACGCGGCGTCGGCCATCCTCTCCAACGGAACGGTCGGACTCATGGCGGTCGCCGCGCAGCTCTGGGCGGGGCTCGGCATCGAGCGTCCGGAGGCAGTTCGAGCGCTGCTGCCGCTGCTGCAAGGGACAGTAAGGAACATCGAAGCGCTCGGAATTCCGCTTGCCCTCACCGGTCCGGTCCTGCGAGGGGACGTCGGCACGGTGCAGCGCCACGTCGCGGCCCTGGCTGACGTCCCGGAGGAGCAGGCGGTCTACCGAACGGTGTCCCACCGCCTGATCGAGCTGGCCCTGGAGCGCGGTACAATTGACGACGATCAGGCCCAGGCGCTGCGCTCGATCCTCAACGACCCGCCTAGTCACGGCGGATAGAGCCCGCGCAGCCCGCTGACGCGTTCCGTCTCGCCTGAACCCAAGCTAGGTGGGAGCGCGCAACCATGCGAACCACGATCTCTCAGATCCTTGACTTGGCGCGGTCGGGTCAGAAGATCCCCATGCTAACCGCCTACGATTCCGCGACGGCGCGACTGCTGGATGCCGCGGGGATCCCACTCATTCTGGTGGGCGATTCGCTGGGTCAGGTGATGCTGGGCTACGACAGCACGTTGCCCGTCACCATGGACGATATGATCCGCCACACTTCTGCCGTCGTCAGAGGAGCACAAAACGCGTTCATTGTCGGCGATATGCCGTTTATGTCTTATCAAATCTCAGAAAGCGACGCCCTGGCGAATGCGGGGCGGTTCCTCAAGGAGGCCGGCTGCCAGGGCGTGAAGCTCGAGGGGGGACGACAGGTGGCTCCCCTCGTGGAGAAGCTCGTAGGCTACGGTATCCCCGTGATGGGCCACGTGGGGCTCACGCCGCAGTCGATCAATCAGCTCGGCGGCCCGCGCCTCCAGGCCCGGACAGCGGCACAGGCCAAGGTCCTCCTCGACGATGCTCTTGCCCTCGAACGTGCGGGCGCCTTCTCGGTCGTCCTGGAGCTCGTGCCGGCGCAGGTTTCTCGAATGATTAGCGACCGTCTCGAAGTCCCCACTATTGGCATCGGCGCTGGTCCGGACTGCGACGGTCAGGTTCTGGTGATCAGTGACTTACTCGGCATGAATCCGGCCTTCCACCCCAAGTTTCTCAAGCGCTACGCCGAACTGGCCGAGACGATCCGGAGCGCTGCCCAGACCTACGCCGAAGAAGTGAAGAGTGGCGCATTTCCGGATCGTGAGCACAGCCACTGGATGAGCGCAGAGGAAGAAGCCCTGCTGTCCGACCTATGAGGGTCGTCGAGACCGTCGCGGACCTGAGGAGGCTCCTGGCCGGCGCGCCTCGTCCCGTTGGTTTCGTCCCGACGATGGGTTATCTGCACCAGGGCCACATGTCGCTCGTGGCGCGCGCCCGCTCCGAATCCGCCACCGTCGTCCTGAGCATCTTCGTAAACCCGACCCAGTTCGGCCCGAACGAAGATCTGGATCGTTATCCGCGCGATGTCCCGCGCGACCTACGAATGTCCGATGAAGGCGGCGTCGACGTCGTGTTCGCGCCCGGCGCCTCCGAGGTCTATCCGCGCCAGCATCGAACGTTTGTGGAAGTCAAAGGGCTGCAGGATCGGTGGGAAGGCGCCAGCCGACCGGAGCACTTTCGCGGAGTCGCCACGGTGGTCACACTGCTCTTCCGCATGCTGCAACCAGACCGCGCATATTTCGGAGAAAAAGACTACCAGCAGCTCCAGATTGTGCGCCGACTCACCGAGGATCTTCGACTCGATGTCGAGATCGTCGGTTGTCCGACCATTCGTGAGCCCGACGGCCTGGCCTGCAGCAGCCGCAACGTCTACCTCCGACCCGACGAGCGCCAGCGAGCCCCGGCGCTCCACCGGGCGCTCGAATCGGCCCAGAAGGCCCTCCACGCCGGCGTCCGACGTGGGACGATGCTCCGAGACGTCATGACATCGGTGATAGAGCAGACTTCCGGAGCAACGCTGGATTACGCCGCGGTCGTCGACCCGGAAACACTCGAGCCCGTCGAGTCGGTCGACCACGAAGCCCGTGCTCTCATTGCCGTCCACCTGGGCAACCTCCACCTCATCGATAACGCTCCACTCATTCCTCCACACAAGTAGCAGCGCCCCTCCGGACACCTCTTGGCATCTGGCTCGACGCCGAACTCGTTGGGCTAATAAACGTGTGCAATCGGGAATCGTGGCCAGGGCCGCGATTTACGCGTTGCCTCTATCTATAATCCGCCTGAGGCGGAGTAATGGCTCTTACCGCGGCCACCGGCGCCGAGAGGCTTCTCGGCAACGTTCGCAGCTACCTCCCAGCGAGCGACGTTGCGGTAGTGCAACGTGCCCTCGACTTCGCCGCGGAGGCCCACGCGTCGCAGCGCCGCGCATCGGGCGAACCTTATGTCACTCACCCCATCGCAGCCGCCCAGATCCTGGCCGATCTGCGCCTGGATGGTCCCACTATTGCCGCCGCCCTCTTGCACGACGTCATCGAGGACACTGCCAGCAGTCTGGAAGACGTAGAGTCTGCCTTTGGCAGCGAAATCGCCGTCATCGTCGACGGAGTCACCAAGCTAGACCGGGTCCAATGGTTCCCCGAGGGACAGCGACCCGCCCCATCTCGCGAGGCGGAATGGGCCGAGAACGTGCGCAAGATGTTCCTGGCCATGGCGGAGGACATCCGGGTAGTCCTCGTGAAGTTGGCCGACCGGCTCCACAACATGGAGACGCTCGATGCCCTGGCGCCCGAGAAGCGGCTCCGAATCGCCCAGGAAACCATGGAGATCTACGCACCTCTGGCGAACCGCCTGGGCATTTGGGAGGTCAAGTCAAGGCTCGAGGATCTGTCTTTCAAGTATCTCGAGCCCGAGGCATACGCCATAACGGCCTCGGCGGTACAGCAGGACCGCACCGAGCGCGAGCGATACGTGAGGAGGGTGGTAGCGGCCCTCAGGGAGCACCTCGAGTCTCAACGATTGAAAGCAGACGTGTTCGGCCGGCCCAAGGCACTCTACAGCACTTGGAACAAGATGCAGCAGCGTGGGGCGGAGATCACCCAGATCTACGACCTCTTCGCGGTTCGAGTCATCGTGGAAACTATTCCGGAGTGCTACAGCGCGCTTGGAGCCGTGCACGGGTTCTGGCACCCCCTTCCCGGCCAGTTTGACGACTACATCTCCAGCCCCAAAGAGAGCATGTACCAGTCGCTGCACACGACGGTAGTAGCGCTGGACGGGAAACCCGTGGAGATCCAGATCCGCACCGCTGAAATGAACCAGGTCGCCGAGTACGGCGTGGCCGCCCACTGGCGCTACAAGGAGGGACGGCGGCAGGATCCGAAATTCGACGCCAAAGTCGCCTGGCTGCGACAACTCATGGACTGGCAGAAGGACGTTGCTGGCGGCGCCCAAGCGTTCGTCGATTCACTGAGAACCGACCTTTTTCAGGACCAGTTGTACGTATTCACTCCAAAAGGAGAGATCAAAGAGCTACCGGCCGGCGGAACGCCTCTCGATTTTGCCTACCAGGTCCACACCGAGATCGGTCATCGGTGCGTGGGGGCAAAAGTCAACGGTCGGCTCGTGGCATTGAACCGGCCGCTCCAGAACGGCGACATCGTGGAGATCGTCACCAGCAAGGCGTCGCGGGGGCCAAGTCGGGACTGGCTCATGCCAGCGCTGGGCTACGTGAAGTCGAGCCATGCCCGGGAAAAGATCCGCCAGTGGTTCCGGCGGCAGGAGCGAGATGAGGCGATCGTTCGCGGCCGAGAGCTCGTGGATCGCGAACTGCGACGACTCGGAGTCTCAGACCTGAGCCTCGAGGAAGTCGCATCCGCCCTGGGCTTTGAACGATCCGAGGACTTCTTTGCCGCCATGGGTTACGGCGACATCAATCCGCAACAGATGGCCGCCAAGCTGGTCGCACCCGCTCCAACTGCGGAGATCGAGATCAAGCCCCTTGCGCCCACGGCTCCGGCCGAAACGGGTGCCATCCGGGTCAGCGGCGTTGGTGATCTCATGACTCGGCTCGCGCGCTGCTGCAGCCCGGTTCCCGGAGACCGCATAGTCGGTTTCATTACTCGCGGGCGTGGGATCACCGTCCACCGGATCGATTGCGCGAGCGTCCTGAACGAAGACGAGCCCGAACGGCTCGTGCCAGTCGAATGGGGCGGCACCTCCAAGGGGGTTTTTCCCGTGACCATGCGCATCGCCGCCTTCGATCGGGAAGGTCTGGTGCGCGACATCGCCGCCGTGGTCGCCGACGAGAATCTCAGCATCCAGGGAATGAACGTGTCGGTTCAACGAGATCAGACCGCTGTGCTGATCGCCAGCATGGACGTCCCGAGCCTCGAAAAGCTGAGCCGGGTAATGGCCCGAATCCAAGGTGTCCGCGACGTTCTCAGCGTCCAGCGCGAGGTCGCCGGCCAGACTACGTCTTAATGCCCTCGTGCAGCTACCTCACGTTCCGGGCAACAATCCCCGGATTACGGCAAATCCTTCAGGGCAGTCCTCCTGCGTTGAAGCGCTGGCCGTTGCAGCGGGCCCCAACTTGCAGTCCGATGCGGTCAGTTCTGGACCCCTTCCGCATCTCCGCACTGAAATGAGGGAGCACTAACTCGGAGGCGATCGCATCAGCGAGGCGGCGGGCGCCGGCCGCAGGACCCGTCTTGGAAAAAGCACGCCCCCAAGAGACGACCGAGGAGACTATGTACTCTGCGGCAAACCTGATAAGTGCACTCCGAATGGCTTGGGATCTCGTCGGCTTCTTAAAGGCACCCATGTCACCCTCGCAGTGCATCGCTTTGGTCAAGGGCCAGCTGGTCCGGCGAGAAGGGAATCTCCTTCATGTCATCGAATCCCTCGTATTCCATAACCCGCGGAGCCCATACCTGCCACTGCTACGCTACGCCGGCTGCGAACTCGGTGACGTGCGGGCGATGGTACAGAAGGAAGGGGTAGAGGGCGCATTGCGGCGGCTTCAGGAGGCGGGCGTATACCTAACCTACGAGGAGTTCAAAGGCCGCACAGAAATCGTACGGGGCAGCCGGCGGTTCCACTTCAGAGAGCGGGACTTCGACAATCCTGCGGTTCGGGCGCACTTTCGGACCAGCAGCTCCGGCAGCACCGGCCAGAGCGTGACGGCTCCGCTGGACTTCCGCTACATCGTGCACGACAGCACCCGCACCGCGCTGGGGTACCTGTCTCTGGGCGTGCAGACAGCCGTGACCGGCCACTGGCGGCCTGCGCCTCCCGACCCGTTGGGAGTGCAGCGGGTCTTGCACGGCGTCAAGGCAACCGGCCGTGCGCCGGAGCGCTGGTTCTCCTTGACTAAGCTGCAAGACCCGGTGGGGATTGGCGCGATGGCGGGGCTAGTCAGCCTCGGCAGGGTGTTTGGGTACCGCTTCCCATGGCCGCAATACGTCCCTCTCGACCAAGCAGAGGTCGTCGCACGCTGGCTCGCAGAGGCAGCTGCGGGTTCCGGCACGGTAGTGCTCTCCTGCTTCACCAGTCCGGCGTTAGCGGTGGCCCATGCAGCACGGCGGTTGGGGCTGGACCTTCACGGGGCCCTGTTCGCAATCGGCGGCGAGCCCGTAACTCCGGCCCGACTAGAGGAACTCACGTCCACCGGCGCGAGAGTAACCCAGGTCTTCGCGGCTTCGGAGATCGGGCGGCAGGCGGTTTCCTGCGCCAACCCCACCTACGCTGATGATCTGCATCTAATGACCGACGGGGTTGCGGTCACCCGTTACAGCCGGGACCACCGCGGCGTAGCGGTGGAACCGCTGCTGTTCACCGGGCTGCACGCGCTGACGCCGAAAGTGCTCATCAATGTGGAGACCGATGACACCGCAGTGCTGGAGCAGCGCTCGTGCGGCTGCTTGCTGGACGAGATTGGTTTGACTACCCACATGCACCACATTAGGAGCTTCGGCAAGATCACCACCCAGGGAATGACGGTGCTGGGCGGCGACCTCGCTCGCATCGTGGATGAACTGCTGCCCGCTCGCTTCGGTGGCTCGCCCATCGATTATCAGTTTGTGGAGCGGGAAGCGCCCGATGGCACCATCAGCGTCACCCTCCGTATCAGCCCTGAGGCAGGAGCGATAGACGAGGCAGCCGTTATCGAAGGTGTGCTGGCAGAGCTACGGAAGGGCCGGCCTGCGTATCAGCTTGCGGCCGAGGTTTGGCGGCAGGCAGAGGCGCTGCGGGTGGAACGTGAGCGGCCGGTCGCCACCCTGCGTGGGAAGGTGCTGCCGCTCTATCTAAGCCCGGAAGCGACTGGCGTTTCGCCCCACGATAAACGCCTTTAGACACCTTCGCGACTCTTCTTTTCAAGACGCCCGACGGACGTGAGAGGAGTTGATCTGATGCACCCGATTCAATCGTTCGGCTCCCGGATCAGCCCGGGATCAGGCCGTCGCCCTTGAAGAGGTGTTGCGCCTCGTCGAAGTCGATGTCCGGCGGGGGCAGAACCAGATCGGAGGGGTGCAGATCGTCGTCGGGAAGAGCCTCACCCCGCGAACGGACGAGGTCCAGCATCTGCCCCAGAGCGGTGGCGAATTCTGACTCGGCTCCGCGCTCGACCACCTGCACGAGCTGGTTGTCGAACTCGTTCAGTTGGGCAGCCAGCGAGTCATCCACCAGGAACTGACCCTCGGAGGCGATGCGGACGATCATCGGGCCTCCGGAAGCGCACGGGGCGCCTCGGGTCCCCCGATCTGGCGCTTGAGGGCCGCCAGCTCGCTCTCCACACTGGAATTCAGAGCCAGCTTCTCCAGCTCGGCCTCGATCTCGTCGCGCTTCCCACCGGGCAGCTCCAGCGTTCCGGCCGCGGTCAACTCGTCGATCGCCGCGGCCCGAGCCCGCATCTTCTCCGTCTTCTCTTCGGCCCGCTGCATCGCCAGTCCGAGATCCGCAAATTCCTCTGACAGCCCACTCACTGCCTCACCCACACGAACTTCCGCCTCGGCCGCGCTGTACTGCGCCTTGACCACTTCCTTGTGTGTCTTGAACGCCTCGATCTTGGCAGCCAGGCGTACCTCGGCCTGGGTCAACCGCTGCTGTTCCTGCTCCACCGTCTTCATCTGAGTTTCCAGGTCGCTAATCTGAGCCAGTGCGATCTGTTTCCGCTCCACCGCGAGGCGGGCCAGGTCCTCACGCCCCGATGCCAGGGCACGCCGCGCTTGCTCGTCGAGCTTCGCGACGCTGTCCTTCTCTTTCTCGGCCTGCAGCTCGATCTGTCGCTTCGACGTCGCCACGTCGAGAATGCCTCGGCGGACCTGCTGCAACATCTCGTGCTGCTTCTCGTAGGAGTAGTCCATCAGCTTGCGAGGATCCTCGGCTGCACCAACCATCTGGTTGGCCCACGCCTTGATTACGGTGGCCATACGCTCGAATAGACCCATGGAGGGGCCTCCCTGAATGCGGGTCGTTGCCAGCGAGGATTGTAGCATCGGCCGGCCGGGTCCCTCCTAGGCTCCTCGTAGCGAGCCAGGAGGGGAATACCCAGGTCCGCTCCGCCTTTGCCCTCAGCGGGCCCGCGGCCGGATGCTAGAATTGCTCACGGCAGACGAGCACTTGATGAACACTTCC
Source organism: Chloroflexota bacterium (assembly GCA_016202435.1). Taxonomy (GTDB): domain Bacteria; phylum Chloroflexota; class UBA6077; order UBA6077; family SHYK01; genus JACQOR01. The sequence goes on along the minus strand of JACQOR010000065.1, from coordinate 8,695 downwards.
CCGTCCAGATTCCCTTCAGGAGAATCCGTGCGCTCCGACGCTTCGCGCGATCATGTGCTCGTTCGACTTCTCGATCTCGCCTACGACGTCTCCTCCCGTCTTCGGCATCACGCTCAACCCGTGGTCCGCTTGTCTGCGGCCCTGCTGCTCGCCGCGTCAGTTGCCGCCTGTAGTGGGGCTCCCGTCGAGATCGGGTCGGATCGTGCCCCGGTCACGCAAGCTCAGGCTCTGGCCGGCGAGGTGAGGACCGGACTCCCGTCCCAGCCGGGCGCCTACCAGCTCGTGCCCGGGAGCCTGAATCGGGATGCCCAGGGCACCTATCAGTTTGCCTGGAAGGGGCCGGCCGGCGAGGAAATGAGAGCCGCAGCGAGCCGCCTCCAGCTGGCACAGAGCGACACCGAACAGCTGGTCGTGCCGGAACAGGGCGATCCGGTGCTGCACCTCACCAGGGACACACCGATTCCCCTGGTTCAATCCGATGCCTCGGGAGTCCCCAACCAGACCTCCGGCGGCGGAACTGCCTTCGTACCGGCATTCTGGTATCCGTTCTACGGGCCGCTCTTCTCCGGCCCGAGGTACTACGACCCGCCGCGAACCGTCCCCTCCGGCTCGAGAGTCGAGGGAGGCACGCAGTCCACCATTCCAAGGCCCCTCAGCGAACGCACCATTGGCCTGGACCGGGCCGTGAGCGGGCGGGCCGGCGGTACGGGTCAGGGCAGCGCCGCCACCCTCAAGAGTGGCGCCACCGTCGCCGGCAAGTCTGGCGCGGCCAGCGCGGTCGGCGCAGCACCAAAGTCAGGCTCCTTCTCGGCAGGCAAGGGGAGCCTGGGCGGGATCGGGCTGTCGGGCGGTTGACGCCGTCCCCGGCCAGCTCGTCCAGCCAGAAAGAGCTGCGCGGCCAGATCCGCCGGAGCCGCGTCCTCACCGCGTCCCTGCGGAAATACTGGCTCGGCGTGCTCCCCCACCTGACCGAAGAAGAGTGCGCCCGACTCCGAGAGCTGCTGGCTGAGGGCCGGCTGACCCTGTCTGGCCCATCCTCGACTCAACAGGACGCAGGTAGTACCGCCTGAACCCGGACCGGCGACGCCTCGTACGGGCACTCCGGCGTTGGCAGCGGGCAGCCGGGCCGTTCTGGCTGTCCGTCGGTGTCACCCCGTTTCTGGGCGACGTCAGAATTCCGGATGCATCCCCTCCCCCCTTGCCGGAGAGGGCTGGGGAGAGGGGGCTCCCCAGCCGCTTAAGAATCGCCCTGGAGCTTGATTTTTCCACACGAGACAGCACCCCCTCCCTTCCCATCCCCAGCAAGGGGGAGGGGCTCCGTCGCACGGTCTATTTCGTGGATGTATCGCCGGAATCGGCGTTGCCGTGGACTCCTGCGCTCGTTACCCGGGGATTCGCGGTGGTCCCGGCGATCCAGCGATGGTGTGCCGACCCGGCAATCGTGCCGTGCCACACCTTGATCAGCCATCTGGTCAGTTTCGCCCCCGTTCGCATTTCAAGTTGGGACCGGGTCGCGTTCATTCTTGATGGGGACCGGACGGGTCCGAAACGAGCCGACCCGCGAGCCTTCGACAACCGCTACCTCCAGAATCCGGATCTGCTGCCGTCCCCCGACCTGCTCCGAGGGCTCGGTTTCACGCATTCCGTCTGGATATCTCGCGGCGGGTTGGCCCATGATCTCGCTCCGTATGTGGAGAGCCTTTCCCGCGCGGGAATGAGCAGTGAAGCGGTGTCCATTGCGCGCGCTGGTCACTAGACCGGATGCTCTCTCCCCGCACGCTTACCGGCGATTCGTCCAGACCGCGCAGATTCGCGCTCTGTTTCCGGACGGCCTGGTCGCGGGCGAGCCATACCTCGCGCTAAACGCCATAGTCCTCGAGGCCAGCGACCTCGAGCTGCTGCGACGTTTGACCGCGATCTTCTCACAGGCCCTCTTCAAGTCTGGCCGCGAGCTGGCTCGCCACACCCCAGCCCTTATCGAGCTCGGGTTCCCCTGGGTGGCCGCGGAGCTGCTCACCGCGGAGACGCCCAGAGTGCCGATAATCGGGCGGTTCGACTTCGTCCAAGATATCCGTGGCCACTGGTGGATGCTCGAGTTCAATGCCGACACGCCGTCGGGGCTCCGCGAGGCGATGGTTGCGGACAAGCTGGTTTGGGCGGCAATAGGTCGACGCGCCGGCCTTCTGCGTCCGAACCGTGGACTGCGCCGCGCTGCTTCGGCAGCCTTCCAGCGGGTGCTCCAGGGCCTGCCCCCTGGAGCCAGGGTTGGGCTGGTCACGACGGCCGCTGAGCTGGAGGATCTGGCCCAGATGGCTTTCACCCGTCAACTGCTCGAGGAGACCCTGGGAAGGCGAGGAATCAGCTTCACCCTGGGCGACATCGACAACCTGCGAGGCACACGCTCCGGCCTGGAACTGCTGGGCCACCCCCTGGACGCGCTCTATCGCTACATACCCTTCGAGGGGTTACTGGGGACTCCCGGCTTCACCGCCATCGCGGAGGCGGCAGTCCGTCCCGCGCCGGCAACGCCGGAGGGACTCCGGAGCCCGTCCACCTTTCGCTCCAGGCCTGGCCTGGTCTTGAATGGCCTGTTCGGGCTCCTGCTGCAGAACAAGGGCCTGCTGGCCTGGCTCTGGAACCACCGCGACGATCAAATGTTCACCGGAGAAGAGCAAGCAGCAATCTCAGCCCACCTACCGCCAACCTGGATGATTGCCGAGTCTCCCGAATCCTTCGAGCCCACCGTGGTAAAGCAGGTTTTCGGCAGAGAGGGCGAGGAGGTGTACTTTTCCGAGGACCTGAGCCGGGAGCAATTGGCCGAGCTGCGACGGCGGCGCTTCTACGTGGTCCAGCGGCAGATCGACGTTTCCGAGCTCGTCGCCGCGCTTCCGACCGCCCTCGAGCAGCAGGGGGGGGAGGTCAAAGCGTCGGTCGGGTGCTTCGCCGTTGACGGGCGGCTGGCTGGTTTCTACTCGCGCGTGGGTGGCAAGGTGATCACCTCCCGCGCAAAATGGGTCGCGACTTTTGTGGAGAACGGTGAGTAGCCCATGCGTGAGAACGGTAAGGAGCAGCCGGCCCAGACCTACACCGACCCCCTGAAGGAGTTGTTTCTTGTCAAGCCCGAGGACGTGCTGGAGTTTTGGATGGAGGGGTCACGCGTCGTGAAGACGCTGCTCGACTGTCGGGAAGAGTTCGAGGGCCACTCTTACCAGTGGGCCTGGATGTTCCTGGACGACAGCAGTCTCGTCGAGGCGTCACCGGACGGCTATTTCCGCTATCGCGAGCATGAGACTCTCCGACAGGGCACCGCGCACTACGAGGACCTCGTGGCGCAAGACGGCGCCCTGGTGCGGTTCGAGGAGCGCGTTCGTGAGGGTTCGGCCGATGACCGCCCGGTGACCTTTGTCGTGAACGACCGCACCTACCAGATCACCAGCACCGGCACGGTCTACGCGCGCCGCACCGGTGAGGAGCCGGCACTCCTCACCTGGAGATCTTTCAGCGAGACGCACACCGACAACGTGTACTTCGGCTTCGCTGACGTGCATGACGAGGCGCGCGTAGGTGTGGGTCTCTGGACCGCGCACGTGTGTCTGTCGTTCGGCAAGGCGCTGGCGCCGGCGGATCTGAGCGCCATCTACCGCAAATAGGAACTTGGCCCCGCTCACTCAGGAGACAGCCGTCTCGGCGACCGTGTCGAACGTGCGCCGCTCCGGGCGCTCTCAGCCCGGGTTCACCTTCGTCCGCCCTTTCCGGCGGACTGTGGCCGGCCGCACGCGGTCAGGCGATGGCTGAGGCGATGATCAACGCCAGTCCCACGACAAAGGCCGCGCCGAGGATGGCCACGGCGACGTTTCCGTCCTCGAAGATCCGATGGCTCATGTCGCCCGGCGTCAGCATATCGATGGCGCGATAACTCAGGTAGAGCAGAGCGAACCCGAGGACCGCGAAGAGCGCGGAAAGGCCAAGATTCAAGAGGACTTGTTCCATGAGCGGAGTCCACCCACCCTTCGTAGTCGCTTAATCGACTAGCAATCTCAAGTTGGCAACCGAGGCATCGTAGCTGTGGCCAGCGGCAAGCACCTGGATGTCATGGAGGAACGTTAGCGACGGCATCAGCGCCGTCAAGTCCTTTTCGAAGTACTCCCATTCACCTTGCCTCTTGCGGTCACCGTAACCCACGGGCCTATTCTCCGGGTTCTGGTAGTAGAAGCCCTGGGTCCAAACTTGCTCTCCGCCCCGAATCGTGGAGTACCTGATCCGGATCATGACCGGATACTCGGAGCCCAGGTAGCCACCTCCGGACAGCGATGCGTCGTCGATCTTGAGCCATCCGGCAAGGACCACCGCCCGGGCACCGGCCACGTCACGCTCCAACCTCTGCCGCAGACCGGTCTCGTTATGCGTCTGGCTAACACTCTGACGGGTGAATCGAACCGCGGGTCCCGGAGCGTTGATCTCCCTGGGAACCTCGACCGATATCTGACCCCGAACGTCCGCGCTGGTCTGATCCTCAAAGAATTGCCAGCCCGAGCCATCCAGAGGATAGAGCCGGTCAGTAAAGCGGCCGTTGACGAGTACGTTCTCCAGAGCGTCGGCTAGCTCGAACCTGCCGTCCCCGGTAAGTATGATCTTCTTGCCTGGCGGAATGTCCACGACCTGCCTGTCGATCAGCATAGTGGCCTTGCCGTCCCAGACGGAGATTCTGGTTGCGTCATCGCCGATGCGTACCGTGTACTCCCCAGGCTCGAGCCGCGCCACTCCGGTCGGGATCATGAGCTCGAACAGTCGAATGCCGGGCTCACCGGACGCGACCACGACGCGGGTGGCTCCGGCCTCCATTCCGAGTTGAGTCTCTGCCCGGCGGCCGCCGAAGCGGGGTGCTCGCGCTCGGTCGATCCGGAGGCGGGTCTCGGGAAACAGATCCACGTAAGAGCCATCGAACAGTCGCACCCGAGCTGTTGAGCCAAAGCTCACCTGAAGGCGATCCCCCGGAAAGACGTCCGCGCCAGCGGCAACGCTCCCCTGGGCGGCCGTCTCGCCGGGTCGCACCAGCAGGACCCCCGAGATTTCCTCGATGGTGCCTGGCGCCTCAACATAGGCAACAAGATCGGCGGCTCGCGCACTCAGGGCCGTAGCCAACACGCCGAAGAGTAGAAGAGCCAACGCCAGAACGAGCCAGGTGGCTCGTTCCATGGCCTGCTCAGAACGAGGAGGCCCTTTGACCAGATCCTGCGGGGCCGAGATGATCGCCCTCATCTACCGTGACGTTCCTGCAAGCGCGCGAGGGTAACCTTAGCCAACCAACTCACCTCGGCCAGGAGAACGGCGCCACGCCCCCCGAAAACCCGTGAAAGTTCCCTCTAGGATAGCGTTTCGGGCCGCCTCCACAAGGCGCGTCAGGAACCGGAGGTTGTGTACGCTTGCCAGCCGCATGCCGAAAGGATCGCGCAGCCGCGTCAAATGATGCAGGAAAGCCACCGGGAACGTGGTGCAAGCCGGGCAATCGCATTCTGCATCCAGCGGACCCGCTTGGTCGACCAGCCGACTCGCACGAAGACTGAGCTTCCCACCCGGAGTCAGCACCGTTCCGTGCCGGCCAAGTCGGGTGGGCAGCACGCAGTCGAAGAGATCGATGCCTCGGGCGATCCCCTCAATGAGATCATCAGGTGCGCCGACTCCCATGAGATAGCGGGCCCGGTCCGTCGGCAGCGGCTCCAGCGACGCCTCCAGCGCCGGCCAGGTTTCGGATCTCGGCTCCCCGACGCTCAATCCTCCGATCCCGAATCCGTCGAACGGGAGCTCGGCTATCTCTCTAGCACACCCCTCGCGCAAGGCCAGGTCTACGCCGCCCTGGACGATCCCAAACAGACCGGTCTGCTCCGGACGATTGAGAGCTGCTGCCCGCTCCGCCCACCGCACGGTGTGCCCAACCGAGTCTCGTAGCACGTCCGGAGGGCACGAATACGGCGTGCAGACGTCCAGCGTCATGGCCACGTCAGCGCCCAGCGCCGCCTGGATTTCCACCGCCAGCTCCGGCGTGAGCCGGCGCTTTTCCTGGTCAATATGTGACTCAAACGTGACACCCTGGTCATCAACCTCCACCAGATGGGCAAGGCTGAAAACCTGAAAGCCGCCGCTGTCAGTCACGATCGGGCCATCCCAGCCCATGAGCCGGTGCAGACCGCCCAGCCTTTGGACCTCCTCGTGGCCCGGACGCAGCCAAAGATGGTAGGCGTTGGCCAGCACGCCCGTGACACCAGCGCCGCGCAGATCGCGCACCGTAAGCCCTTTCACCGTGGCCTGGGTGGCGACCGGGAAGAATGACGGCGTCTGGATCGTCCCGTGAGGCGTGTGGAGCAGGCCGGCGCGCGCCGAGCCGCTTCGCGCCACTAGCTCATAAGTCACCACTATCGCGCCATCTCGACGCTATACTCCGTTCATACCGAACGGGGGTTCTATGGCTGAGCGACTGGTGACGGCCGAGGTGCGGCCCGAGGAGGACGCCGCCGACCACACGCTGCGTCCCCGGCGGCTGGATGAGTTCATCGGCCAGGAGAAACTCAAAGACAACCTGCACATCCTCATCGACGCTGCCCGAGGCCGCGAGGAACCGGTCGACCACATCTTGCTGTACGGCCCTCCGGGCCTGGGAAAGACGACCCTCGCCCACCTCATCGGAGCGGAGATGCGCGTCAACGTGCGCATCACCTCGGGCCCCGCCATCGACCATCCGGGCGAGCTCGCCGCGATCCTCACCCGCCTCAGTCGCGGCGACATCCTCTTCATTGATGAGATCCACCGACTAAGTCGGCTGGTGGAGGAGGCGCTCTATCCCGCAATGGAGGAGTTTCGCTGGGACATCATCGTGGGCAAAGGTCCGGCCGCGCAAAGCCTTCGCCTCAGTCTCCAGCCCTTCACAGTGATTGGGGCCACCACCCGAATGGCGATGCTGACGTCACCGCTCCGGGATCGATTTGGGGCGATTTACCACCTCGACTACTACGACCAGGGGTCCCTGACACAGATTGTCGTGCGCTCGGCCCGCATCCTGGGAGTCGCCATCGACGACGAATCCGCCGTGGAGATCGCTTGCCGATCTCGGGGCACGCCGCGGGTAGCGAATCGCCTCCTCCGGCGGGTCCGAGACTATGCGCAGATTCGCGCCGACGGCGCCATCACTCCGGCCGTGGCCGCCGAATCGCTAGATCGACTGGAGGTCGACGAGCTTGGCCTCGACGAGGTGGATCGAAAGATGCTGCGCGTACTCATCGAGAAGTTTCAGGGCGGCCCCGTCGGAATCGAGACCATCGCCGCGGCGACCGGCGAAGAGTCCGAGACCATCATGGATGTCTATGAGCCCTACTTGATTCAGCTGGGCTTCTTGAAGCGCACGTCCCGCGGCCGAGTCGCTACCGAAGCTGCATATCAGCACCTTGGACTTACCCCGCCGCCAGCGACCCAGGGGTCCAATCAGCCCAGCTTGCTGTGACGGACCTCGACCCCGATCCGCGCCTCTTCTCCTACGACTACGACCTGCCCAAGGAGCTGATCACTCAGGAGCCCGCCGATCCGCGTGACAGCGCCCGGCTCCTGGTCATCGACCGAGCCAGCCAGAACGTCACGCACCACGGCGTGTCCGATCTGCCCACGCTCTTGCGACCGGGCGACCTGATTGTTGCCAATCGAAGCCGGGTCCTGCGCGCGCGTCTGTTCGGCACGAAGCTGCCTTCCGGCGGCCGGGTGGAGATCACGGTGCTACGGCCCGTCGATACCGACTCTTGGGAAGCGCTGGTCCGGGGACACCGCATCCCGGCCGGACAGCAGGTTCTCATAGAGGGCGGGGCGGTCGCGGTGATCGGCGAGCCAATCCCCGCGGGGCGCCGGGTGTCGTTTCCCGGCGTTGACGTGTATCGCCTGCTGGAGCAGGTCGGACGAACCCCGCTCCCCCCGTACATTCAGGAGTACCGGGGCGATCCGGAGCGGTATCAGACGGTGTATGCCGACACCCTTGGCTCGGCGGCAGCCCCGACGGCGGGGCTGCACTTTACCCCCACACTCATCGAACGACTGCGCGAGCGTGGTGTTGGTTGGGGTAACGTCGTCCTTCACATCGGCCTCGACACATTCAAGCCTCTTACCGACGAAGACGTGCGGCATCGCCACATCCACACAGAGTGGGTGGAAATCCCGCCAGAGCTGGTTGACGTCGTGGAATCCACGCGGCTCCGCGGAGGACGGGTTGTCGCCGTCGGGACCAGCACCGTACGCGCGCTGGAGTTCGCCGCGGTCTCCGGATCGCTCCGGCCCTATCACGGACCGGTTGACCTATTCATCGTACCCGGTCATCAATTCAGAATCGTTGATGCTCTGATGACCAACTTTCATTTGCCGCGCACGTCGGTCTTGATTTTGGCGGCCGCCTTCACCGGACGCGAGCTGCTGCTCCGCGCCTACCAGGCAGCTATCGCTCGGCGCTACCGGTTCCTCAGCTTCGGCGACGCTACGCTCATCTTGTGAGCGCTACAGAACCACTCTGTTCCCGCACAGGGAACTCGAGGCCGGTTCGCCCCGAGCCGGGCTAGGTGAGTGCTGATCAATAGCCATTCGGGATGATCCGCTGGGGGAGGAGCGAAGGTTTTGGCTCGTCGCTCAACTCGGAGGACATTCCTGCGGTGAGGGAGCGGCGTCACTC
>JACQOR010000063.1 GCA_016202435.1 Chloroflexota bacterium | reverse complement strand
TACTCACCGTAAGTCTTCTCCATGATAGTTTCGCCGTTGTGACGGAGCGTGAACTCCACGCGGCGACCGCCGGCCATCGTTGACAGGCTTCCGCGGCGACCCCTCACCTCATCGATGAGGTCTCGCATCTGGTCATCTGAGTTCGGGCTGTCAACGGAGACGGTATAGACGACCTTCCTCCCATAGAGGGCGAGCTCGCCTTCGAGATGGTCCAGCGGCAAATCTCGCAGCGCGGCCGTCTTGACGATCCAGACGTGGTCCGACCCCATGATGCCCGCCGCGTAGTACCGCATGGGAGCAGGACCGGCGTCGTTGCCTCCCGCGCTTTCCCTCTCGTCCAGGATGAAACTGTGGCCTTCCACGGTCGCCCGAAACTGCAGATCGTGGAGGGCCTTCAGGTTCACCGTGGTGATCGGCCGTTCCTCCTGGTCAGGGGTCCGCGCCCCTCGCTCCGCCAGCTGGTCCTGAACGATTCGCTTCAAGGCCGGGCTGATGTAGACCATGCCTTCTTCCCCTTCACAATGTGCTCGGACGCGGCCACCTCACCCGCTAGTGAGCCTTCATTCCCAGGGCGGGAATCGCTTTCCCCGACTGGATCGCCCGGAGTATGCGTTCCGGGGTGTACGGGGGCTGACGCAGCTCCACCCCGATCGCGTCCTCGATGGCATTGCCCAACGCGCAGGGAGCGCTGATCGTCCCGGTCTCTCCAGCTCCCTTCGAACCCAGCGGGTTGAAGGGCGTGGGAGTCTCCATGTGGCCCAGCACCAGATTGGGGATCTCGTGCGCCGTGGGGAGCAGGTAGTCCATGAACGTGCCGGTCAGCAGCTTGCCGTCTTCGTCGTAGCGCATCTCTTCGTACAGCGCCGCCCCGATCCCCTGTGCGATGCTGCCCAGGTGCTGTGTAGCAACGATCCGCGGGTTGATCATGGTCCCGCAGTCGTGCACGCTCGCGTACTTCAGGACGTCCACCATGCCCGTCTCGGTGTCCACATCCACCACCGCCACTACCGCCTCGTAGGGGTACGAAGAGAACTCGTTCCGCCGTCCCTTCTCGTCGAACTCGTAGACGTGGTTCGGGTTGATGAAATACCCGGTGACCTCGAGCGCTGGCTCTTCGCCCGGCGGCAAGCGGTCCACATCCTGGTAGGCAATCTGGATCACTTCCCGGAGGGTGATCTGCCGCTCCGAGCCACGAATCACGTCTCCTTCGAGACGCAGATCGCGCGCGTCCACACCCAGGCGGTGCGCCGCGATGCGCAAGATCTTTTCCCCGAGCTGGTTTGCCGCTATCAGGACGGCGGGCATTACCGTCGAGGAGGTCCGGCTGCTGCCCGCGCCGGCTCCGTAGGGAGTGACCAGGGAGTCCGCTTCGAACACCTGAACCATCTCCGGGGAGAACCCGAGCCGATCCGCCACGATCTGGCTGACAGCGGTGGCATGTCCCTGGCCTTGCTGCCCGCCGGCCGGGTAGGCGCTGACGATTCCGGACAGCTCCATCTTCAGCCGACACGCCCCATAGCCGCCTCCTGAACCCCGCCGCGCCGCTCCGGTCGGCTCGATCACGAACGACACGCCGATGCCGCGCTTCAGCGTCGGCCGATCCCGCAGGGCTGCCTGCTCCTTGCGCAGCTCGTCGTAGCCGGCCAGGTCCAGGGCCATCTGCAGGCACTCGGCGTAGCGCCCGCTGTCCAGCGTGGCCCCGGTGGCGGTGAGGTAAGGAAACTTCTCCTCCGGCACAAGATTCTTGAAACGGATCTCGGCGGGGTCCATCCCCAGTTCGCGGGCGGCCACATCCATCGACCGCTCGATCACAAACGAGGCGTCGGCTTTGCCGATCCCCCGCACCGACCCGTGCGAGGTCTTGTTGGTGGCCACCGCGTACGCGTCCACGCCATAGGTCTGGATGTCGTACGGGCCGGTTATGTAAAGGAAGGCCGCCGTCACCGAAGCGCTCCCCGCCCGATCCGCCCCGGTGTCGCCAATCATCCGATCCCGCACGCCCAAGACGCGACCATCTGAACGCATCGCCAGTTCGATGTAGTTGCGCTGGTCGCGGCCGTGGTGCGAGGCGGCCAGGTGCTCCATCCGCGTCTCGGTCCACTTCACGGGTCGGCGCAGATACTTGGCCAGGGCGGGCAGCAGCACCTCCTCGGGATAAACCCCGTTCTTGGCTCCGAAGGAGCCGCCAATGTTGGGGGCGATGGCCCGAATCTTGGTTTCCGGCATCCCGAGCATCCGAGCGACCTGGTTGCGGAGCCCATAGAAGCCCTTGACTGTGCTCCAGATGGCGAGCTCGCCCGTCGCGGGATCGTAGGAGGCCACCATGGCGCGGGGCTCCATGGGACAGGCGATGATCCGCTGGGTCTGGGTACGGACTCTGACGATCTTGTCGGCCCGCGCGAACACGTCGTCCACGTCGTCCGTCGCCATGTGCATCTCGCGGACCAGGTTGGTCTTCGTATCCGCGAACACGAGGGGAGCGTCCGGCTGCATGGCCGCCTCGGGATCGAGCACCACGGGCAGCGGCTCGTAGTCCACCAGCACCGTGTTCGCCGCGTCCTCGGCCGCCGACCGGGTGTGCGCCACCGCCACCGCGATCGGCTGTCCAACGTGGTAGACGGCGTCTGAGGCCAGAGGCCAGGGACCGATGCCGCCCAGGACGTCCTCCCAGTCGGTGGCGCTGAAGACGCCCAGGACGCCCGGAAGGCTCCGGGCAGCCTCCACGTTGATCCCGCGGATCTCGGCGTGGCCGTGGAAACTGCGCACGAACGCCGCGTAGGTTTGGTTGGGCAGCTGCACGTCATCCGAGTAGGTGCCCATCCCCTGAATGAGACGCTCGGTCTCCCTGCGTCGCAGGGGTGCTCCGATCCCGCTGCGTATGGTTTCCTTCCTATGCCCGTTGTGCTCAGCCATCTCGGTCTCCTCCTTGCGTCCGCTTCTAACTAGCTAGAGATCCGGCTCCTGGCCGTTACACTTGATCCGTGAGCACTAGCGCGCTCGCGGCGTTGAGCGCCATCCCCCGTCCGGTCACAAGCTCCAGGTGAGCATTCGGCACGTTGCGCGGACCACACGCATGCCGCATCTGCAGCACCCCTTCCGCGACCTGCATGAAGCCCTCCGGGTGCGTGTGTGAGAGCTGTCCCCCGTCCGTGTTGAGCGGCAGCGGTCCGCCCAGCTGGATGCGGCCACCTTCTACGAACGACCCACCCTCACCGACGCCGCAGAAGCCGGCGTGCTCAATCTGCATGATCACGTTGCACGTGAAATTGTCGTAGATCTGGGCGACCTGAATGTCCTTCGGACCGACTCCCGCCATCGTATAAGCACGCTGGATCGCATCCCGCTGATGCGGGCCGGCCCACCAGGTCTGCCGTTCCAGGTTCTGGGTGGTAAAGCCTTGCCCGAAGCCCAGGATGCTGACCACGGGCTGCCTCAGGTCGCGGGCTCGTTCCTTCGTGGTCACGATCAGACAGACGCCGCCCGAGGTCACCAGACAGCAATCGAGCAGCTTCAGCGGCTCCACGATCCACCGCGAATTCTGGTGGTCCTCGATGGTAATGGGCTTCTGCATGATGGCGTCGGGATTCAACGACGCGTGCTGACGGAAGGCTACCGCGATTTCGGCGAGCTGCTCGCTCTTCGTCCCGTATACCGCCATGTGACGGCTGGCGCTGGTCGCGCTCTGGATGATAGGCCCGAGCGCCCCCCAGTTCGCGTACGGAATGGGATCAGGTCCGCCAGCCTCAGGTGGAACTGCCCCCGGGGCCGGCCTTTCCCAGCCGGAGGCAAAAGTGATAGCCACGTAGTTCGCCAGGCCATGGTTGACCGCCATCGCGGCCGCCCCGATCAGCATCCCGGCCGTTGCCCCGCCACCATTCATGGTCCCGCCATAGGCCGGATTGATCCCCAGCTGCTGGCCAAGCACGATGTAGTGGTTCGCAGCGCCCTGAGTCATGAGGCCATCAATCTGCTCTTTCTTCAGCCCCGCGTCGTTGATCGCATTCTGGAAACCTTCAACGTAGAGATCGTCAGCGGTCCACCCCGGCAGCCCCTTGATCTTGGTGGTCAGGGCCGTCTTGGTGAGGCCCACGCCCACGATTGCCGCCCTGTTGCGCATCGAATCGGTCACGTCAACACTCCCTCCTCCGTCAATCGATCCACCTCTTCTCTATCCATTCCCAGAAGCTCCGCGAGCACCTCGTAGGTGTGCTGGCCGAGGAGGGGGGCGGGCCTCCGCATTACCGGCTCGTGAATGCCGCTCAAGTGATAGGGCGGCGAATCGTAGATCGAAGGCCCCATTTCCGGGTGATCCAGCTTGGCAAAATGCCCGCGGAACCTCTCCTGCGGATCGCGTTCCACCAGGTCTTCTGAGGTCTGCATCACCCCGGCCGTCACGCGGTGCCGCTGCAGACTCTCCATGAGCTCGTAGGCATCCCGCTGCCGCGTGATCGCGGCTATCGCCTGGTCGAGCTCGTCACCATGCTGATGCCGGGCCGCCAACGTGGCGAATCGCTCGTCGGTGATCCACTCGACAGCCCCCAACTCCGCCACGAGCGCCCGCCACTCGTCGTCGGAAGCGGCGGCGATGGCGATCCACCGGTCCGCACCCGGCCCGGCGCAGGGGTAAACGCCGTGAGGCGCGGCATAGGACACGCGGTTCGCGTTTCGCGTCTGCACGTTGCCGTTGACCGTGTAGTCCATCACGATGGGGCCGAGGAGCACGGTGGTCGTCTCGACCTGAGCAACGTCGATGAGCTGCCCCCGACCGGTGCGGCGACGGTGCCGCAGCGCCGCCAGCACGGCGAACGCGGAGTGAGAGGGCACGGTCACGTGATCGGAGTACGAAGTGCCGGTTCCTACCGGCTTCATGTCCGGCCGGCCGCCCAGATGGGTGAGTCCAGCCATCGCGACTACCGTAACTCCGGACCCTATCTCGTCGGCGTCTGGCCCCTCCGACCCGTTAACCGTGGAAACCAGGTAGATGATGTCCGGCTTGACCCTCCTGCAGTCTTCATAGCCCAGCCCCAGCTTTTCCATGGTGCCCCGGCCGAAGTTGTTGGCGACGACATCGCTCTGGGCGATGAGGCGCAGGGCAATCTCGTGACCCTTCGGGTGTTTGAGATCCAGCAGGATGGTCCGTTTGTTCGAGTTCCGATTGGCAAAGTAGCCGCTGCGATTCACGCCCGGGATGCCGTCTCGGAACGGCCGCCCGGATCGGAGCCCATCCAAGCGCCGCGACGACTCGATACGGATCACGTCGGCGCCGTGATCCGCGAGATGTTTAGTGGTGAATGGCCCTGCGCCTTGCCACGTAAAATCGGCGACGCGTACCCCTTTTAGTGGGAAACCAGGCATGGATCACACCTCCTTGGCCAGGCAGCGC
>JACQOR010000007.1 GCA_016202435.1 Chloroflexota bacterium | reverse complement strand
CTGATGTCGCTCCGGCGTTGGTCCCGCGATACACCGCGGGCACGGCCAGCACGACGGCAACGGACGATGAATCGGGGAGCAGCGTTGGAGTAATGGTTGGTGTCCGCGTCGGGGTGGGTGTGCGGGTCGCGGTGGGCGTCCGAGTGGAAGTGGGCGTGGCGGTCGGCGCTAGCGTCGCCGTGGGGGAGGACGTACTGCTGGGGGTGGGCGTCTCGGTCACGGGCGTCGCGGTCTCGGTGGGCGCGCTGGTCAGCGTTGGCGTGCCGGTCGACGTCGGTGTGCTGGTGACGCACACGAATCCCGTGGGGCAGGGGATGGCCGTCGGCGTGCGCGTCGCAGTGGGTGTGCGAGTCGAGGTTGGCGTTCTGGTAAGGGTCGACGTTGGCGTAAGGGTCGGCGTTCTGGTCAGCGTCGCGGTTCTCGTCGGTGTAGGTGTCCGGCTGGGTGTCGGCGTCAGGGTGATCGGTGTCGCGGTGGAGGTCGGCGTGGGGGTACGCGATGGGGTTCTGGTGAACGTTGGTTGGCGCGTAGCAGTCGGTGTCCGCGTCGGCGTGGCGGTTCGCGTCGGGGTCGCGGTCCGGGTCGGGGTCATCGTCGGTTTTGGGGTTGCGGTCGGGCCGACCGCGGTGTGGACCAGGAACCCTTCACTCGCCGCGTTGGTGCTGTCGCCGCTGTATGCCCCGGAGATGACGTGGTGTCCTTCAGTGAGGGTGTCGGTCTGGCAGAGCGCCACGCCTGCGACCAGGGCGACGGTTCCCGCCGCCAGGGGAGTCTCGGTGCAGTCGCTGATGGGATCTGGCCCGTCGTAGAAGCGCACGGTCCCGGTTGGGGACGCACCGTCGACGGTCGCGGTGAACGTAACGAGGGTGCCGAGGGTAGCGGAGTAGCCGTCAGCGTCCGAGTCCAGCGTCGTTTGGGTAGGGGCGCTGCCCTGGGCCGCGGCATCGGAGGCCGTCAACACAAGAAACGCAGCCAGAGAGAGCGCCATGTATCCTCGCCGCGTCATCGCATGGAGCCCCGACGGTGCAAAATACTTGCTCTCTTGAGTTCGTATTCGGTAGTAATGCGCCGCGGTTAAGAGACCTCCGCGGGGTCTGGGAGGGTCCTGTTACGAGAGAGCGATTGGCTCCCGCCTACTGGTCCGTCCTATTCGCCTTCGGCCTCGCGTTTCTCGCGCAATACCTGCTCTCGACGCGCGGCTTCTGGGCGGACGGCCTCGTGCTCTACGCCTCGGCGGCGTATCTGCTCGTCCGGTTCCTTCGCCGGACGGAAGCTCCCCGCGGGGCAGCCCCACCCCCGCCGGAGGCCGACCTGTCTCGGTGGCGTCTGCCCGCCAGGCGGTGGCATCGCCAGGCGCTTCTCGTTCTCATCGTTGGGGCGTTGGCGGCCTTTCTCGGGAGCGGACAAAACCACGCGAGCCTAGGCCTTGCCCTGGTGCTCGGCCTCGCGGTCGCAGCCTACTTGTACCTGCTTCTGCGACCGGGCTGGAACCCGGTTTCATCTCGATCCTGGCTGCCTCGGTACGTCGGGACCGGTGGACTCCGTCTCGCAGTCGGGCGGGAAAGACTCGCGCTGGTCGCCATTGTGCTGGTCGGCGCCGGCTATCGTCTTTTCGACCTGACCGGCGTGCCCGCCGAGATGATCAGCGACCACGCTGAGAAGTACCTCGACATCGAGAGTATCCAGAACGGGGCGCGCCCGATCTTCTTCCCTACCAATGGCGGCCGGGAGGGCACGCAGTTCTACCTTGCCGCGGTGCTCGCCGGGCTCACCGGCTACACCTATCTGACTCTCAAGCTGGTCAGCTGCGCGGCGAGCATCGCGGCAATTCCGGCCGTGTACCTGTTCGGCCGGACGCTGTACGGGGCCGGCGTGGGTTTGCTGGCCGCGCTGCTGTTTGCTATCTCGAAGTGGGACGTGTCGGTGGCCCGATTCGCTACCCGGGCCGAGTTCGCCGCGATGTGGTCAGCAATCTGCCTCTTTCTGACGTATCGAGCCATATTCAAACGCGAGCCCAACACTTTCATCTGGCTGGGACTGGCGATGGGCCTGGGGTTCTACGGCTACACGTCATTCCGGATCGTCGCGTTCTTCGTCGCATTGCTCGTGGTGGCCGCCGTGCTCTTTGACCCGGTGGTCCGAGCGGAGCGGCGCCAGGTGTTCCAGGGCGCGGCGTCGACCTACGGTCTCGCGCTCCTGATCGCCATACCACTCATTCGCTACGGCGTCGATTTTCCGCAGCAGTTTCTCTTGCGATCTGCTACGCGGCTGACCGAGGCCGAGCAGTCGATCGTCGGCGGGCCCTTGCGCGTCTTTCTTGGCAATGTCTGGAACATGGTGCTCATGTTTAACTGGCAGGGTGACCGGTCCTGGCTCCAGATCGTGCCCAAGGAGCCGTCGCTCGACTGGGTCACCGGTGCGCTATTTGTCCTGGGCGTCCTCTACGGTAGCTATCGAGCGGTCGTCCAGCGGGACCTCGCGGCGGCGAGCCTGATCGCGGGGATCTTCGTGCTGACGCTTCCTTCGACGCTGGCGCTGGCGTTTCCCATCGAAAACCCTCACCTGAGCCGCGCCAGTGCGGCCCTGCCCGTCGTCATGGTCCTCGCTGCGCTGCCCCTGGTCTTCGTGACCGAACGGTGCCGCGCGGCTGCCTGGGCGACCGTGGGGCGGCGAGCGGCAATGATCCTGGGCGCCGCTCTACTAGTCCTGGCCGCCCAGGCCAATTTCCAGAGCTACTTCAAAGACTACGGGGCGGTGCACCGACTCACCAGCCAGAACCAGGCGGAGGTAGCCGAGGTGATCGGTGGCTACACGAAACTGGTCGGGACCAACCGCAGCGCGTGGATCGTGAGCTGGCCGTTCTGGATCGACCACCGGGTGGTGGCTTTGGAGCTAGGGGACTTCGCCTGGAAAGAGAGGGCCGTTATCGACAGAGCGGAGGACGCTGTCCCACATCGATCTCAATCCGGTCCCAAGCTCTACGTCCTTCACCAGGATGACGTACGCTCCCTGGAGGTCCTCAGAGGTGTCTATCCCGAGGGCATCGTTCACGAGTACGCGTCGGCCAAGCCAGGGAAATCATTCCGGGGCCTGTACGTTCCGAGGTGATGTTCCCCGGGAGCTACGAGTGGAGGGCGGCCACCGCGGCGATCGCGTCCCTCAAGATGTGTTCGTACTCATCGATCGAGCGGTTGGGGTCGAACAGGCGACGCACCACCTCAACGTTGGGCCGAAGCGAAGGTAGATCGTCGAGCGCGGCACCTATGGTCCTGGCTAGCCCCGCAGGGTCGTTGGGCGGCGAGAGCAGCCCGAACCCCGTCTCCCCGACTACCACGCGAGCGCCCGGAATGTCGGCAGCGACCACGGGTGTCCCACAGAGCATCGCCTCGACCTGGACCAATGCCATCATGTCGCTTCGGCTCGGCAGGACAAAAAGGTCACACATCGCGTAGAAGTCGGCCATTTTCTGGGCGCCACGCACCAGACCCAGGAAAGTCAAGTGATTTCGCTCGGTATCGATCAGAGGACGACAGCGGTGAAAAAAGTCTTCGTAGACGGCGGGCTCGCCGGCGTAAACGACATGCGCCTCCGGTACTGAGTCCCGAATCATGGGCATCGCTCTCAGGAGGTGATCGAAGCCCTTCTCCGAGACCCATCGGCCAGCAATCCCAATCAGCCGCTTTCCGCCCAGGCCCAGTTCCTGCTTCCAAGCCGCGCTCGCTGCGAGGTCTGGAGCGGGCATCTCCACGGGAGGCTTGACGCTGGTCACTTTGTCACCCAGGAGCGAGAGGAGCCGTGAGTGCCGTGTGTAGTCATCGCTGTAGGACGTGACAGCCGTCGCGAGGCGGCCCGCCGCGAGCAGGATGGCGAACGCAGACGACTCGATAAACCGGTTGACGGTCCCTTGCGGCATCACGATGTCGCCGTGGTGGGTCATCACCATTGGGCGGCGGAAGGCGCGTGCCAGCATGGCCACGATGGCGGCTTCGGGAAGCGGGGTGTGGATCTGGACGACATCGTGCTGGCTGATGAGACGCGCAGCGGCAATGGGATAGGCGGGGGTGATCATGCCGCGGCTAAACCTGCCGATGGGAGCTATGCGGACGACGCGCACGCCGTTGACGATCTCGTCGCGTGCCAGCTCCCGGCTGTGGCGCGTCGTCAAGACGGTTACGTCGTGGCCGCGGGCGGCCAGTGACTCGGCGATTCGGACGGCGTGCACCGTGAGCCCGGTCCAGTGGGGAGCGTAGTAGGTCAGGATCGTCAAGACTCTCACGCAGCAACGCCCCTGGCAGCGGCAGGCACGACGAGAACACACATCGTACCTTTCGTCTCCCTAAGCAAGACTGCGGAACGTGGGGGCTCTTGGGCGTTCGGGCAGTTCGTGTCCAGGCCAGAAACGAGAGTGGCAGGCGCAGGCAACGGCGCCTATAATCGGCAGCAAGCCGAACACTAGCGTTCCCTCCGACTTCCCGTCAAGACCAGAGGGCCGCTGTCAGAACGGGAGTGGCTCTGGCCTCAACCGCCCCCCCGCTCTCCGCGGAGGCGGCTGCGACTCTCGCGGTCCTGCTGCGAAACGAAGCTGACCTCGCATTCAGGCGGCGCGTCCCTATCGTCCTTCGCTATGTGGATCCCCAGCCCGACGACCGGATTCTGGACTGCGGGTGTGGGATGGGTTTCATGCTCCGAACCCTCGCGCGCCTCTGCTCCGCCCACCTCTTCGGCGTTGAACTTCGCCACGCGACCATTGGGACGGCGCAGCGTGAGCTGACCGGGACGAACGCGCGGTTGACCCGCGCCAGTGTCTTCCAACTTCCTTTTCGGGACGCTGTTTTCGACAAGATCGTCATGACCGAAGTGCTGGAGCACCTGGAAGATCAGGCCGCCGCCTTGAGAGAAGTGTCGCGGGTACTGCGGCCCGGTGGCACGCTGGCGCTCACGGTGCCGAACCGCGACTACCCGTTCTGGTGGGACCCACTGAACAAAACGCTGGAGACCGTCCTGCACGCGCACGTCTCCAAGGACATCTGGTGGCTGGCGGGAATATGGGCCGACCACGAGCGTCTGTATCGGCCTCCGGAGCTGCGTCTGGTGCTCGAATCGGCAGGTTTCAGCGTGGAGGAAGTGACACCGATGACCCACTACTGCGTCCCGTTTCATCACTTCCTCGTATACGGGCTAGGGAAAAACCTCATCGAGCGAAACCTTCTGCCTGGCTCGCTCGCTCGGGCCGCTGACCGCTTTCGCGGGGAGGAGAACACCGGTTCAGCCATGAATCCGATGAACCTGGCCCACCGCTTCCTGGAGTGGGTGGATCGCCGGAACGAGGGACTGACGGATCCCTTGCTCACCTACGTGGGAATTGCCGCTCGTGCACGAAAACCCGTCTGACCGGATCGCGACCGGCGAGGCCATCGCCGGCGTCGCGGAGAAGGTCCGGCCCGCGGAGGAGCTCCGCGGCACCAGCCCTGGCACAACCTGGCAGGGGCTGCTCCTGCGGCCGTTGCGTGCGGTGCGTTCCGTCTGGCCCCGCCGCCGCGCGCTAGCGGGGTGGGCGATTCCGCTGGCGATCCTGCTGGCGGCCGCTCCGCTCCGATTCGTCGGAATCGATTGGGACAGTGGGCAGCACCTTCACCCGGACGAACGCTTCATTACGATGGTATCGACCGGAATAGAGCTGCCGCAGAACCTGGCGCAGTACTTTGACACCGCCCGATCACCTCTCAACCCATACAACCGCAACTTCGGCAGCTTCATCTACGGGACGGGCCCGCTCTTCTTCGTCCGCGCGCTGGCTGAAGGCATCGAGCAGATGAGCGAGGGACTGCAGGTCAGTCCCGGCACGTGGCTGGCGGGCTTGCTCCCTCATCTCCGGGATGCCGCTGGCTACGGAAACCTCAATCTTCTGGGAAGGGTGCTCTCCGGAGTCGCGGACCTCGCGACGCTGTTGCTCATCTATCTCAGCGGGGTGCGCTTGGGCGGCCGGCTCTTAGGCTCACTTGCGGCTGTGCTGAGCGGGCTGGCCGTCCTTCAAATCCAGTCGGCACATTTCTTCACTGCCGAGTCGCCGCTCATCCTCTTCACGACGCTGGCCTTCTACCTTTCGCTGCGGGTCGCTCGGAGCGGCAGTCTGGTCGACTGGGCTTTGCTGGGGCTGGCGACCGGCTTGGCCGTCACCACCAAGCTCACGGCCGGCCTTGCGCTGCTCCTCTGGTTCTGCGCCGCCGTCCTCCTGTGGCAGCGGTTTGTCAAGGGCGCACAGCAATACGGTTCCGCGGTGGGTGACCGGCGCGGGTTCTTCACGGAGGCCCCGCCCGGGCCGGGAGACATTGTCACTGGAATCATCGCTGCCAGTGTGATGGCGCTCCTGACCTTCCGTATCGCCCAGCCGTACGCGTTCGCCGGACCAGGGTTCTTTGATTTCGCACCGAACCCGAAATACCTGGCCGACTTGGACTCCTGGCAGAAGATCGCCACCGGTCAGATCGACTACCCGCCGAGCATCCAGTGGACCGGCTCGACCCCTTACGTCTGGCAGCTCGTGCAAATGACTTTGTGGGGGCTCGGTCCACCGCTGGCGCTGGCCGCCTGGGCGGGGTTCGCGTTGGCGCTAGTTCAATTCATCCGAGAGCCGGCCCGCAACGCCCTTTATGCCCTTGGTCTCTTCTGGGTGGCCGCGAACTTCCTCTACTGGGGACCGCAGTTCGCCAAGCCGATGCGCTACCTGCTGCCGATCTATCCCCAACTGTGTCTGTTTGCCGCGCTGGCCCTCATGGCTTTCTGGAGGTGGGCCAGGCGCGGCACTTTCTGGCGCCAGGCTGCTCCGGTATGGCTCAAGGCTGCGCTGCCCTGGACCGTGCCCTCTCTCGTTGTCGCCTACAGCGCTTTTTACGCCCTGGCTTTCGCCTCCATCTACACCCGTCCCACGACCCGAGTCGCTGCGTCTGAATGGATCTACACCAACGTCTCGCCCGGTGGGGGAATGGCCTGGGAGCACTGGGACGACCCCTTGCCTCTCCGCCTGCCAGGCCGCGACAGCTCGCTCTACCCGGGCATTGACCTGCCGCTCTACGGCGAGGACGTGCCTGAGAAGCGCGAGCAGCTCATCACGAAGTTGGATTCGGCTCGGTACATCATGCTCTCCAGCAATCGGCTCTACGGATCGATACCGAAGCTGCCGCAGCGATACCCAATGACGGTCCGTTACTACGAGGCACTCTTCAGCGGCGAGCTAGGGTTCGAGCGCACGGCCGAGTTCACCTCACGGCCGAGCCTGCTGGGCATTGAGTTGAATGACGACGACGCGGAGGAGATTTTCACTGTCTACGAGCATCCCAAGGTAACGATCTTCCGGAAGGGCCAGGACTATGCGTCCGACAGAACCCGCCTGATTCTGGAGTCGGTATCCCTGGACAACGTGGTCCGGGGCCTAAAACCCATCCATGCCCGGAGCAACGGACTGCTCCTTACTCCGGAAGAGCGAGCGGCCGCTGCGAACGGTGGCACCTGGTCCGAGATGTTCAACCCTGACTCGGCAGCGAACGCGGTTCCTCTGCTTGCCTGGTACCTGACGGTTCAGTTGTTGGGGATCATTGCGTTTCCGTTGGTCTGGTACGTGTGCCGTGGTCTCACCGACCGGGGTTATGCCTTGGCCAAGACCGTGGGGTTGTTGGCAATCGCCTACATTCCATGGCTCCTGGCCAGCCTGTACCTCGTGCCCTACACCCGGGCAGGGATCCTCCTGGCGCTCCTCCTGCTCGCGCTGACATCCGGCGCGATCGGTTGGCAGCGGCGCTCGGAGCTGATCGAGTTCCTGCGTGCGCAGCGAAGCCTCATCGCGGTCGTCGAGGGACTCTTCGTCGCCGTCTTCGTCGCTTTCGTGGCTATCCGCGCCACCAACCCGGACCTCTGGCACTCCACGTATGGTGGCGAGAAGCCGATGGACTTCGCCTACCTGAATGCAGTGATACGGACAACCTGGTTCCCACCTCCGGACCCGTGGCTGGCGGGCGGGTACATCAACTACTACTACTTCGGGTTCGTCATCGTTGCGTCGCTGATCAAGCTCACCGGCGTCGTTCCCTGGGTCGCATACAACCTGGCTCTCCCCACGCTCGCAGCGCTGACCGCCACTTCGGCAGCGGGGATCGCGTACAGTCTGCTGATCCACCGGCCGCATTCACCGTTGCGAAGGCGGGGCTGGGCGTTGGGTGGTGGCCTTCTGGCGGCCGTACTGACGGTCGGCTCAGGAAACCTCCAGAGTGCGGTCCAGATATTTGAGTGGCTAAATCGGCTCGGTGGCGATCAGATCCCGAGCGTCCTGCCCGGTGTGGGCGGGGCACTTGGCGCGATCCGTGGTCTCGTCACGCTGCCGGAGAGGGCTCTCAGCGGTCAGCTGCCCAGCTTCCAGTTCGACTTCTGGGCGCCGACCCGCGTGATTAGCACAGAGCCGGTCACGCCAATAACGGAGTTTCCCTACTTCACGTTCCTCTACGGAGATCTCCACGCGCACATG
This sequence comes from Chloroflexota bacterium, assembly GCA_016202435.1. GTDB lineage: Bacteria > Chloroflexota > UBA6077 > UBA6077 > SHYK01 > JACQOR01. The sequence goes on along the minus strand of JACQOR010000007.1, from coordinate 90,063 downwards.
ATCGCGATGCCCGTCGCCCTGCTCGCGGTCGCGCTCGCTCTCAACATCACGAAGGCGCCTTTCACGTTCCCTCGCATCCGAGGTGCAGATCCGCTGCACGCTACGAAGGTGATCGTTCGCGCCCTGGGTTCACCGGCAGGGCTCACCGTGATCGCGGCAGGGGCCGGTATCGGGATCCTGCGCATGACGAACACCTGGGATTTTCCGACCTATTTGGGAATCTTCGTCGTCGCGCTTGTCCTCGGTCAGTATCTCGCCGCCCGGCAGTGGAAGATCGCATTGGCGCAAGCCGGTGCGATCGCTCTTGGGACGGCACTGGTGAGTCAGCTCACGGTGATGCCGTTTCTGGCCCGCTACGTGCAGTTCTACGCAGGAGTTGAGTTGAGCAAGCTGCACACTTCGCTTCCTCACTACTTGACGGTCAGCGGGATATTCCTAGCCGTTGTGGCTAGCTACCTGCTCTTCCGCTGGAGTGGCGCCCGCAGCCTGTTTGCCACGAGTGCGGTCGCTGCGGCTGGCGCCGTAGGAGGAGCCGCTGCGTTTCACGCCCCGGCTACCGGTCCCTCAGACCAGCGCGCCCCGTGGACTACCGGGGCGTTCCTCGTGGCCGGTGTCTGCGGACTGGCGGTTGCGGCATTGTTCACTCTGTTGGGCATGCCCGGCGTGTCGGTGGCTCTAGTTCTACTCTTGCTTGGGATCCCGTTTGGACTCCGCGGCAGCGAGGCGACATCAACCCGATTCATGTTGCTGCTGGCAGGAACTGCCATTGCGCTCACTGCGGTGGTGGAGGTCGTCGTCCTGAAGGGCGATATCGGCCGCATGAACACGGTGTTCAAGCTGTACTCACAGGCGTGGCTGCTGTTTTCTATCGCTGCTGCTGTCATGGCGACCCTGCTTGCCCGGAGGGCCTGGGGCTCGAGATGGCTCGTGCGGGGAGTTCGAGGGTTCACAGCTGGCGGCCTGGCGGTACTGCTGGGACTCAGTCTCCTGTATCCCCTCCTGGGTACACCCGCGAGGCTGCAACATCGCTTCGTGGCGACGGGTCCCACTCTCGACGGACTGGCATACATGGAGAAGGCGCGATACGAGGACAGGAACCGCGACCTCGTGCTCGGGGACGACTACCGGGCGATACGTTGGCTGCTGGGTAACGTCGTCGGTACGCCGGTGATCGCGGAGGGCACGGCCCCGCTCTACCATTGGGGCTCACGTGTTTCCATCAACACTGGGTTACCAACGATCGTAGGCTGGGACTGGCACCAAAAGCAGCAGCGGGGCGACTTCGCCTATATGGTGGACGACCGGATCCGTGACGTCGGGAATCTCTACAACTCGAGTTCTGCCGATGAAGCGCTGAGGATCCTTCGCCGTTACCGCGTCGAGCTGGTTTACATCGGCGGGTTGGAGAAGGTCTTCTATTCCGCAGAGGGACTGGCTAAGTTCGAGCAACTGGTCGGCCGCGGGCTTCAACGTGTCTACCAGCAGGGCGGCGTGACGATCTACCAGGTGCAGGCTTAGCTTAGCCGTGCGGCGGAAAAGTCTGCAGGCCGAAGAGAGCCCGCACGAAGTGAGGCGAGAGCCTGTCCTGAGGTCTGCCGTAAGGAACCACTCCCGCCCTTTGAGTGCCTCGGGCCGGACCGCTTCTTGGCCGCGACCCTGGCCATGCTAGACGCGATCCGCTGGCTGATTGCCGTTGAGGCGATCGGCTGGATTGCGCTTCCCGTCGCCTCCCGGCTCTTCCCGGGATGGGCTGACCGCGGCTATGCCTTTTCCAAGGTCATCGGACTGGTACTGGTCGGCTGGGCGGCATGGCTCATGAGCATTCTGGGCCTGGTCGGATTCACCGGCCCTACGATCGTTTTTCTCGCGGTGGTTTTGGGAGTCGTCGGGTGGGGGACCTGGCGGACGATGGCGCCCGACCGGGCGCAGATGAAACTCATTCTGTTCGAGGAGGGCCTGTTCGCCCTGGTGTTCCTGCTTGCCACCGCGATACGAGCCCAGAGCCCGGCCATCGCGGGCCAGGAAAAACAAATGGACCTTACCTTCCTCCAGGCGCTGATCCGGACCGATCGCTTGCCGGCCGAGGATCCGTGGCTGGCAGGCTTTGGGCTCCCCTACTACTATTTCGGGTACCTGCTCTATGCCACTCTGGCCAAGGCTGCGGCCATCCAGCCAGCCGTCGCCTACAACCTTGCGGACATCACGGTAGTTGCGCTGGCCGCCACGGGGGCGGCCGGGCTTGTCGCGAACCTGTTATTGAGTCGTGGAAACGGCCAGCGGGCCGCTACCGTCGGAGGCCCGCTGGCGGCGCTGGCACTGGTGGGCCTCGGCAATCTGCAACCGCTCGTGGAGATCCTGAACGGCCGCGGGCTGGGGAGTCGCGATTTCTGGACGGCTTTCGGGGTGAAGAACCTTGGCGGTGTGCCGCCGGACGGCTGGCTCCCGGCTGACGGGTCCTGGTGGTTCCGGGCGGCAAGAGTGATTCCCAACATCCAACCCGATGGGATCACCGAGTTTCCCTTTTTCAGCTTCCTTCTGGGAGATCTGCATCCGCACTACATGGCACTACCTCTGAGCGTCTGCATTCTTGCCCTCAGCGCACACGCTCTCTTCCCCAAGGGCGAGACGCGGTCCGCGTCCGAAGCAGAGCCAGGGGGTCGAACGCACGAGGCAATCCAGATCGGCGTGCCCGCCGTAGTGTTGGGCGCGGTGATTCCGACCAATACGTGGGACATTCCCGTGCTCTGGGGTGCGTTTGCTGCGGGTTCACTTGGCGGCGCGGCTCTCCAGACGCGGACCTGGTCCGGGATGCGCACGGCGGGAGCTCGCCTGGCCGGAACGGTCGTGCTCGCCGGCCTCCTTTATGCACCGTACTTTGTGGGTTACGTATCGCAACCGTTGGGTCTAGGGCTTGTTACCGGGCGAACGCCCGCGGGCTCTCTGGCGGTTCTCTTCGGTGTGCTCTTGCTCCTGCCGGTCGTCGCCGCGCCCGGAGCGGTAGCAAGCGCGACGGCAGGGCGGCTCCGGGGTCCTCCCGGCTTGGTGTTGGGAAGCGGGATCGTGGTGGCGATTCTCTTGGGACTTCTCCGGGAACCGACGCTCGGATGGCTGATCGGTCTGCTGTCCGTGTGGGGAGTCGTGCTCTGGGGGCGAGCCCAGCAGGGAGGCGGTCCGTCCGACATCGCGTCGGCCGGGCTGGTGATGCTTGGCCTGATGGCCCTGCTGACGCCAGAGATCGTCTTCCTGCGGGATCTCTTCGGGTCACGGATGAACACCGTGTTCAAGTTCTACTATGACGGCTGGATCTTCCTCGCCCTCGCCGTGCCTCTGCTCGCATCCGAGTTGTGGGCCACGGCTCAGGGCCAGTTGGGCGAGTTGGGTCGGCCCTGGAGTCGCTGGTTTGCAGTGGGCGGGCTCGGCGTGTCCGTTGCGGTGGGGGCCACGGGACTGCTGTATCCACTCGCAGCGACACCGGTTCGGGCGCAGGGCTTTGTCGCCGGCTCGACTCTGGACGGCATGGTGCATCTCCGCGTTTTTCGTCCTGATGACGCGGCAGCTATCACCTACATCCAAGTGGCTCTGCCGTCCGGGACGCGCGTCGCCGAGGCGGTGGGAGACGACTACAGCGACGCCGCCCGCTTCAGCACGTTTGGGGGCACGGTCGCCCCTATCGGGTGGGTTGGTCACGAGCTCCAATGGCGGGGGCCAGTGCCTGACCTCAACGCGCGCCGCGATCTCGTCCGCAAGCTGTACACGGACCCGACGGAAGCGGACTGGAAAGCCGCTCTAGACGAGCTCGGTGTCGAGTACGTGGCCGTCGGAACTCTGGAGCGCGAGCTGTATGGCACACAGGTGGACGACCGTTTCGCAGCCTTGGAACCCGCGTACCAGCGTGGGCTGACCGGGGCCACGATGCTCTACCGAGTGAACAGGATGCAGCTTCGATGAGCGAGGCGGTCACGCGTCTCTTTCCGGTAGGCCTCAATGCCTGGGTGCTTTCCTCGATGGCCGTCGGTCTTGCAGCCGGTGCGCTGCGTCTGGTCGGGCTGGAGCTCATTCCGCTCGATAGCCGAGAGGCTCGCGTGGCGGTTTCGGCCTGGCAGAACGCGCTGGGCCATACCGCAGAGGCGTGGGTGCCAACGGATGGGCGGCTATGGCCGAATCTGCTTGTGGCAACCTTCTGGCTCTTCGGTGCCAGCGATGCGAGCGCTCGCCTTATCCCTGCGCTGGCAGGAACTGCAACGTGTGTGGCGCCATTCATGCTTTCCCCGCTGGTCGGAAAACGGGCCACGATGGTTGCCGCGATCATTCTGGCCCTGTCGCCTATCGGCGTCGAGGCCTCTCGACGTGCCGATCCGGCGGCTCTCAGCGGCAGTTTGATGCTGATCGTTGTCTACGCCACACTGCGGCTCGCGTCCGATCGACCGTACTGGGCCCCCTGGCTCCTCGCCGGAGGCATGGGGCTCGCCTTGGTTCACGAGCCCGCGACGGTCGTGGGCATCGCCACGGCCCTCCTAGCGGCCGCGGCGGTCGGGAGTTTCGGGGAGATCGACTGGAGACTGGCGGCAGCTCGGTTATGGCACGGCCTGCGAAGCGCTCCTGGCCCGGTCCTGCTGGGAGTCGGGTTTGCCGTTCTGTCAGCCACCGGGGGATTGATGGACCTTCGTGGCCTGGGCTACCTCTTTGGCGACCTTTGGGGTGCGTTGCCGGACGTCATCCTTCCTTCGACCGTATCCGTCGGCTATGTATTCGGCGTGATCACTGGAGGCGGACCAATCGTAGCCCTGGCGATCTGCGAATTAGCGCGTTCAATCCGGACGCATGACCGTTTCGACTGGTTTCTCGGGGTCTGGGCGGGACTGCTCTTGACGCTTGGACTAACCGGTCGCGCCTCGGGATTGTCTTTCGCACTGCTGCCCACACTTCCCCTCGCGCTGCTCGCGGGCCGCTTTGTCGGGCTTTTCCCGATGAACCCAGGCGCATACCGGCTCACCGCGGGCGGCTGGTCGGCGCTTGCTCTCTCACTCTCGCTGCTAGCCACCGTGGTCGCGCTGGCGGCGGATTCGGTGGGCAGCGGGCGGGCCCCGCAGGGTCCCAAGCTGGCGTTCGCCGTCGTTCTCTTGGCAGGGACCGTCGCCGGCTGGCGCCGAGCCGCCACGGATGGCGAGCACTGGCCGGCCGCTACGCTCGTCGCACTGAGTTTATTTGCACTATGGGCGCCAGGTGCCGTTGGCCGTCTCAGTTTTGGTGGGAGTCCCCTGGGGACGGAGCCCCTAAGCCTAGAGAGTACAGCTCCGGCATTCCGTGACGTTTTCCGCGAGCTCACGACCTATGCCAGCGTGGCCCCGCGCCTGCTGTTCGTGGAGACGGAGCCGCGGGCGGTGGCCGAGTGGTATGGGAGGGCCATTCGCACCCCCATCTCCGGCGCGCCGCCATCAGGTGATGGTATCGTTGTGCGGCCGGTCCAAGATTCCCGCGCTGGAATCGCTCCGTCCGGACAGACGATTCGCGTACCCTGGCGGGTGCGTTCCACGATCACGACTACCGATTTGCATCCGCTGGGCGTCGCGCGTTGGCTGGTGACCCGCCAGGGTCTGTTTACCGGGCAGATGGAGGACGTATGGGTGACCAGGTGATTCCCATCACGGGGCAAAAGGTAATTGCCGTCAGAAGGCAAACGCGGACCAATTTACAAGACCCTTGGGGTTCACGCGCGGCGGTTTGTGCAAAGCGGATGGCTCTGTTCGTCTGATGGCTAGGAGTACCGAATGGCTCGCGTAGCAGAGCGGGTTCGCGCTCGCTCCCAGCCGGAGGCTCCACCTCGGCTTGCACCGGCAGAGACCGGCCCCGGCTTCGACTGGGTGCCTCTAGCGTTCGCGCTCCTCACCGTCGCGGCCCTGGTGTTGCGGGTTTACGACCTCGGGTCCCGGGCGATGCACCACGACGAAAGCCTGCACGCGGTGTACTCGTGGTACCTGTATGTGGGACGTGGGTACACCCACGATCCCATGATGCACGGCCCGTTGCTTTTCGAAGCGTCGGCTCTGATGTACTTCCTGTTTGGGGACAGCGAGTTCACCGCGCGTCTCACAATGGCTCTCATGGGCACGGTGACCGTGGTGATGCCTTGGTTTCTCCGACACGAGCTGGGAAGGGTCGGTGCAGTGGCCGCCGCCGCTATGTTGGCGTTCCAGCCGTCCTTCGTTTACTTCTCGCGCTTCGCGCGACACGACGCCATGGTGGTCTTCGAGGCGATGGTGCTCGTGGTCGGGCTCTTCGGGTGGTTCCGGACCAGGCGGCCGGTCTACTTCTATACCGGAGCGGTAGGGCTCGGGCTGCTTTTTGCCACCAAAGAAGACTCGTTGATTTACGGGACTGTTTTCGCAACCTTCTTGGCAGTGGCGGTGGCGGTTGGCACCCGGCGCGGGACGGGCGAGCTACTCGATGTACTGGCGGCTATCGGGTGGAGGCGCTGGGCCACGGCGGCAGCTGTCTTCTTCGGGATGAGCGCCGTGCTGTACACGACGTTCTTTACCAACCTCGAAGGCGTCTGCACCGCGCTCTTGTCACCGCCCGTCGGCTCCTGCGCGGCGAAGCAGGGCGCCCTGCAATACTGGCTATCCCAGCAGGGCGTCGCGAGGGGCTCGCAGCCCTGGTTCTACTATTTCCTGATTATTCCGCTTTACGAAATCCTTCCTTTGACCCTCGCCGTCGCGAGCGGGTTCGTGGCGCGCCGGCCGCGCAGTCTCCTCTTCTGGTTCTGTGCCTGGTGGTCAGTGCTTTCACTCGTGATCTATACATGGGCCGGCGAAAAGATGCCGTGGCTCATCGTCCATCCCGTTCTCCCTTTGATCCTGCTGGGTGCGATGAGCGTGGATCGAGTCGCGGCTGGCCTACGCCTTCCCTGGGGACTGAAGCCGCGCCAGTGGTCTATCGCTGGGCTCGTGCTGCTCTCCATGGCTGCCTTCATTGCCTGGGCCTCGGTTGGAGGGACGGCTGGTACGGCACTCGAGTCCCAGACGGCGACGCTGCGACGCGTCGCGCTTTCCATAGTAGTAATTGGTCTTGCGGTTGGCGCCTACTGGGTCGGCCGGAGGGTTGGGGGACGGGAGCGGATCGGCTCCGCCGCCGCCGCCGTCTTGATCCTCCTCACGCTCTACACGGTTCATACGGGCTGGCAGCTGAACTTCAAGAATGGCGATACGCCCGTGGACATGCTCGTGTACGTCCAGAGTGCTCCGGATGTCGTCTTCGTCACTCGCGAGCTGGAGCGCATCGGGAATACGCTTGGGCCGCGCAGAGATGTTCCCATCTTGCTGGACGGCGGATACTCCGAGACTGTGGCGGGCCAAAATGTCGCTCATGAGGCGATATCCTGGCCTTTTGAGTGGTATCTCCGCGATTTCAAGGGCAAACAGTACTACTCGAAGAACCTGCCCGTGGACTTCTCCACGGGTAAGTACGCGGCTGTGCTAGCGATGGGCCCCAACCTCGATCCGATCCGGGACCAACTCTCGGGGTACACGGGGAACAAGTTCCGTCTGAACTGGTGGTATCCGGAAGATTACAAGCAACTCAGTCCAGCGACATCCAACTCCCTCGAGGCGCTGGCCAAGACTTTCTTCGATAGCGAGGGACGAGCCAAGTTCTTCGGCACGATCTGGTCTTCCCTCGGAGATCCGGAGACGCGCGTCAAGCTCATCAAGTACGTGCTGTACCGCGATCTGGTGAACCCTCCGCTCGGCTCGCGCGACTTCTACTTTTACGTTCGCAACGATCTCATGGGCACCGGCGTCAGTGGCTCCGGTATGCCGGCGGTGACCATTCCCGCGGCTCCGGCGATCCGGAGTGAGGATGCGGGGGTTCGCAGCGTGGCGCTCTTGGGAAGGCCCGCCGGCCAGCAGGTGCTGCGCGATCCGAAAGGCGCAGCAGTGGGACCCGATGGGCTGATCTACGTCGTGGACGGCACCGCCGCCGCGGTGACGGTCTTCAACCGTGACGGGTCCGTGGCGCGCACGTGGGGACGACCGGGCACTGGCGACGGCGAGTTCACTGAACCCTGGGGCATCGCGGTGGCCACGGACGGCTCGGTGTTCGTTGCGGACACCTGGGCCCACCGCATCCAGAAGTTCGACTCCCAGGGTCGTTTCCTGACGAAGTGGGGTGTCTTCGGCGATGTGGGGGGGCAGGCATCCGGAACGCCTGGCGCGTTCTTTGGTCCACGGGATATTGCCTTCACGCCCAACGGCGAGCTGTTGGTCACCGATACGGGCAACAAGCGGATCCTGGTTTTTGACCGAAATGGGCGCTTTCTCCGGGCCCACGGCGGTGACGGACGCCTGCCGGGGCAGTTCCGAGAGCCGGTGGGACTGGCCGTGGATGCTTCGGGCCGCGTCTACGTAGCGGACGCCTGGAACCAGCGTGTCCAGGTGCTCTCGCCTCAGTTCGAACCTATCGCTCAATACTCGGTAACGGCATGGACCAGTCAGGCGGCGAGCCACAAGCCTTATCTCACGGTCGCGCCCAACGGCGACATCTATGCGACTGTCCCCGAGAAGGCCGCGGTGGTGCGGGTGAGGGACGGCGTCGTGAGTACGCTTACCTTCCGAGAGGGGCCGCGACTATCCCTGCCGATCGGCATCCACCTTGGGCCGGACAGCACGCTCTACGTCAGCGATGCCCAGCAAGGCTTGGTCATAGCCTATGGGCTGCCAAGCTCCGAACCGGCAGAGCCGTTCCGGCCCGAGGACCAGCCCGCATCGTGACGGACCCGGAATCGAGAGCGCGGGAAGAACCCCATTGAGACGGGGTTCACTCCTGAGGCTCGTAGTTGGGCTCTTCTTCAGCATTGCGGCGGTGGTCCTGATAGCCAAGACCGTAACGCTCGCTGACACCCTCGAAAGCGTGCGTCGAGGGAATCCGTTGGTGCTAGTGCCCGCCGTCGGCCTGTATTTCGCGGGTGTGACTGTCCGCAGCCTGCGCTGGCGCGTCCTCTTGGTCCATCACGCCGTGAAGCCGGCCCTACTTTTCCGGTCGCTGATCATCGGCTTCACGGTGAATGACTTGCTGCCAGCCCGCCTAGGCGAATTGGCCCGGATCCTCATCCTCTACCATCGAGCTGGGGTACCTGCCGGAATCTCGTTCGCCTCCATTCTCGCCGAACGCGTTCTCGACGGTCTGGTCGTCACCGGATTTGTCGTGATCGGCCTTCTAGTCGTGCCCGGCAGTGAGTGGCTCCGCTATCTCGCGAGCGTCGCGGGCATCCTGTTTGTGCTCCTCGCTCTCGGCCTAGGTGCGGCTGCCACTGTGCCCGCCCCTTTCCGCCGAGTTGGGGTGGCGGTCGCCGCCCTGTCGCCGGGTCGCTGGAGGGAGCGCCTCACGCGACTCGTGGAGACGACCCTGGATGGTTTGGGCGCCCTCACCGAGTGGCGGACCGCAGCAACTGCACTGGGCCTCTCGATGGTAGTGTGGACCATCGAGGCGGCCATGTATCTGGTCATCATGGTGGGCTTCTCGGTGCAAATCGGCTGGATCGCGGCAGTCATGGCAACTGGTGTGGCAAACCTGGCCACGCTGGTGCCCTCTTCGCCCGGGTACATCGGGACTTTTGACGTTGCCCTCGAACAGACGTTGGTAGGAGCGTTCGGAGTGGCGTCTGCGGACGCGCTGACCGTCGCGGTCGTTATCCATCTGACACTAGTGGTGCCGATTGTTTTGTTAGGACTCATCTACATTTGGCAGGAAGGGTTTACTCTCACGGGGCTTAGCCAAGTGACCAGTCACCGTGGCGCGGTCGCTAGTTCACGAAGTGACGACTCGGCGGTGCCGAGATACTCTTCCGAGTGAGATGTGCAGAACAAGTGGGCGTCGATTCGAAGCGCGGGAAGTAGCGGCTAATATAGTGCGCGCAGCGGTATCGAACAGGAGTGGGGATTGGCCAGAATCGCCGTCATAGGGGTGGGCTACGTCGGGCTCGTTACGGCCTCGTGTTTCGCTGATCTTGGCCACGAGGTCGCTGGCATCGACATCGATGAGGAACGAATCGCAAAGTTGCGACAGAAGGTTGCGCCGATCTACGAGCCCGGCCTGGAGTCGCTCATCGGGCGAAATCTAGACGCTGGCCGGTTGCGCTTCACCACCGATTACGTGGAGGGCCTGAGCGGTGCCCAGTTCGCCTTCATCGCAGTCGGGACGCCGAGCGGCCTCGCTGGCGAGGCTGATATGTCGGCTTGCGAGGCGGCTGCCCGGGGCATTGCTCAGGCAATCAGGGGTCCGATCATCGTGGTCAATAAAAGCACGATGCCCATCGGTTCGGGCGACCGGTTGGAGGGTCTCATCCGTGAAGCGCTCCCGCGCCCGCTGGATGTTCGCGTAGTGTCAAACCCCGAATTCCTTCGCGAAGGCACCGCTGTGAGCGACTTCTTCGCACCGGACCGGATCGTGCTGGGATCACTCGATACCAAGGCGGCCGAGGCAGTGGCCGACCTCCACCGGCCGCTGAACGCCCCCGTGCTCCTAACGGATATGCGGACCGCTGAGATGGTGAAATACGCCTCGAATGCGTTCATCGCGACCCGGATTTCCTTCATCAACGAGATCGCCGCGATCTGTGAACAGCTGGGCGCCGACGTGAAGCAGGTGGCGGATGGGATGGGACTGGATCCACGCATCGGCGGGCGAAACTATCTCAACGCCGGACTTGGCTACGGCGGGTCCTGCTTTCCCAAAGATGTCCGAGCTCTGGAATACATGGCCTCGGTACACGGTTGCCATCCGCAGCTGTTGCGGGCGGTGATGGAGATCAACCGGGACGTGCGCCGCTCGGCGGTGCAAAAGCTGCGTGATGCCTTGGGGTCGCTCAATGGGAGGCTCGTCGGCGTTCTGGGGCTGGCTTTCAAGCCCAATACGGATGATGTGCGAGAAGCAGCCGCGATTGAGCTGATCCATCTGTTGCAACACGAGGGGGCAATGATCCGAGCGTATGATCCCGTCGCAATCAAGACCGCCACGCCGCACCTGCCCAACGTTGAGTTTGTGCAGACCCCGTACGAGGTGGCCGCCGGAGCAGATGCCCTGGTCCTGGTAACGGAGTGGAACGAGTTTCGCGAGCTGGACATGGCTCGGATCCATCTCGGCATGCGCACGCCGGTCCTGCTCGATGGGCGCAATATCTATGATCCGCACCGCATGGTCGAACTGGGGTTCACCTATCTTGGGATGGGCCGCGTCGTGCCCGAGCCGCTTACGACAGCGACTGCTTCCTGAGTGAACCCGAAAGCGCTTCTGTGGCTGCAAGAATCACGTCCGTGGTGAGGCTCTCGAGTCACCCGGGCATTTCCCCTGCCTCAGCGCAAGCGGCTTCTGCAGCGCCAGCATAGAGCCGGAGCGACAAGCGCGCAGCGATGCAGCTCGCCTTTCTTCCCCGCGATGCCAGTCCCATCCGGCGCCAGTACCTCGCGCTGAAGCAGCAGCATCCGGATGCGATCCTGTTTTTCCAACTGGGGGACTTCTACGAGACCTTCGAGGAAGACGCCAAAACCGTCGCCGAGGTCTGCGACGTTGCGCTGACTTCTCGAGAGATGGGCCGCGGTGAGCGTGTGCCCATGGCCGGAGTGCCGGTCCATGCCGCAGAGACCTACATCGCTCGCCTGGTCGAGCGCGGCCACCACGTGGCGCTCTGCCAGCAAACAGAGGCTGCCTCGGCTGCCTCGGCGAGGGGCGCCTCTAGTATTGTGCGCCGGGAGGTCATCCGGGTCATTACGCCTGGGACCGTCGTAGATCCGGCCCTACTGCCTGCGACTCGCACGAATCTCCTCGCCGCTGTGGTCACCGAAGGGTCCCGCGCCGGAATCGCGTACGTGGACATCAACGTTGGCAGCTTTTTCTGTACCGAATGTCCTGGGGTGGAGGGGACCCGCGCCGAGCTGTGGCGCACCGAGCCCGCGGAGTGCTTGGTCGAAGAGGGAGCGGCTCTGCCCGGACTGCCGGAATCTTGCTCCCTCACCGTGGATTCCGGCTTGTTCTTGGACCATGAGCGTACGTTGTACGCTCATTTCCAGGTGGCCTCCGTGGCTGCGCTGGGCCTGGGCGCTCATCCGCTCGCGGCACGTGCCGCCGCGGCCATCATTCGGTACGCGACTCGGACCAACCCGCAGGCCATGGCACTGCTCCAGCAGGTGTCCCTCTATGACCCTCTGGGGCACATGATCCTCGACCCCACCACCCGCGATCATCTGGAACTAATCCGGAGCGTCCGAGGGCGGCGTGATAGCTCGCTCCTGGGCACCCTGGACGCCACCGGCAGCCCCATGGGTTCGCGCCTCCTCGCGACGTGGCTGGGACGACCGTTGGTCGATCCCGAAGCGATCGCAGAGCGGTTGGACGCAGTGGAAGCCCTCTTCCGATCGGACGCGCTTCGAGCTGAACTCCGGAGTCAGCTCTCGGCGCTCCCGGATCTGGAACGGCTGGCGGGACGGGCCGCCCAACGACTTCTCAGTCCCCGGGAGGCGCTCTCGCTAGCTCAGGGGATCGCGGGTTCGGAGTCGATATCCCAGACCCTGCAGGGGGTGGGGCAGTCTGCGCTCAGCGGAGTCGAGGAGCAGCTCGCAGTGCCGGGCGCTCTAGCTGAAGAAATTCGCGCCACCGTCGCCGACGATCCGCCGCTGACCTTCGGAGAGGGAGTCATCCGCAGCGGCCGTTTTTCGGAGCTAGACGAGCTCAAGCATCAGTCGAGCAATGGGCGCCAGTGGCTCTTGGATCTGGAGCGACGCGAGCGGGATCGCACCGGTCTCAGGAATCTCAAAGTCGGCTACAACCGCGTTTTCGGTTACTACCTCGAAGTGTCCACCGCCGCCCTGTCCCAACCCTTGGATTACTACCGGCAACAAGAAACCGGAGCGTCTACAGTCGAGAGTCTGCTGGAACAGCTTGGGTACCAGCGCCGCCAGACTGTCGCCAATGCGGAACGCTTTGTCCTTTCGGAGCTGCGCGAGTTCGAGAGCCGGCAAGCCCGCGCCTCGGCTCGAATGGGAGAACTGGAGCGTGAGGCGTACGAGGCTCTGGTCGAGCGAATCGCCGCACACACGGACACGCTTCTCCGGGCAGCTGGCGCTTTGGCCAAGTTGGACGTTCTGTCAACATTCGCCGAGGTGAGCCGAGAGCGGCATTACGTTCGACCGCTCATCCTCGCTGAGCCGATCACCGAGATCGTCGGTGGACGTCACCCGGTGGTCGAGCGCTCCGTTGGCTGGTCGGCTTACATTCCCAATGACGCTCGCCTCTCGGGCCCGGACTGCGCGCCGGAAGCTCCCTCGCTCGTGATGCTGACCGGGCCCAATATGGCCGGCAAAACAACCTACGGTCGGATGATCCTCCTGGTTTGCCTCATGGCCCAAGTGGGTTGCTTTGTGCCCGCGGAGCGGGCTCGGCTCGGCATCGCGGATCGCCTGTTTCTCCGCTCCGGGGCCAGTGACGACATCGCCGGAGGGCAGAGCACCTTCATGGTCGAGATGACCGAGGCGGCAGCAATTCTGCGAAGCGCCACGCCGAGAAGCCTGGCTTTCTTCGATGAGGTAGGGCGTGGGACCAGCACCTACGACGGGATGGCCATCGCTCGAGCCGTCGCCGAGTTCCTGGCCATGAGTCCCGTTCATGCATGCCGCACGGTCTTCTCGACGCACTACCACGAACTGGCGGCCATTGAGTCCGAGCTCCCTGGTGTTTGTAACTACTGCATGGAAGTCCGCGAGGCGGCGGACGGGGTTATCTTCACCTACCGAGTCGTGCCGGGTAGCGCGGACCGCAGCTACGGTGTGCATGTTGCGCGCCTCGCGGGCCTGCCGCCCACCGTCGTGGCCCGCGCCGAGGCAGTTCTCGCCGACCTCGAGCAGGGAAACATTCCGGGTCGCATGCGGGCCGATCATTCCGACAACACTACGGCAAGGAGTGAGGCCTTTGCGGAGGAGCTGTCGCTGGCGGATGTGGATCAAATGACGCCCGTTGAAGCGTTGAACGTGCTGGCGCGGCTGCGAGCCGCGGCCCTAGCGTACTTCTCCGCCTCAAACAAGGCGGCGGAAGACAGCTGACCTCCCCAGGCGGCCCGTCGTGGTCGAGCGCGCACCATGGGTCCGAATACGTCGCTGGCGTCATTCGCTCGCTCGGCATCGAGTACGTGGCTCTGAACCCGGCATCCGTCCCGGACCGATTGCACGACGCGCTGGGCAGCGCCAGCGGCACTCAGACCCCTCAGATCATCGAGTGTCGTAGCGAGGAGATGGCCGTGGCCGTGGCGTACGGGTACGCCAGGGCCACGAACGAGCCGATGTTGGCGATTGCCGATCCGCTGGCCGGCTCAGCGGGTATGGGTAGCGCTCGCCGCGATCTGCTGCCCATGCTCGTACTGGGTCAAGAAGATCTCGCCGGAGACTTCTGCAAGTGGAGCCACCGGCCGGCGACCGTCGCTGCCTGTGGCGAAGCGCTGGTGCGGGGATGGCAGGTGGCAACTGCGGATCCGATGGGACCGGTCTACCTCTGTCTGGATGCGGACCTCCAAAGAATGCCGGTTCAACCAGAGTTGGTAGCCCGGAATGTCGCGTTTCTGGGTGAGGCGACGCGGGCGGCTTCAGCCCCGCAGGGGCTTGACCGCGTCATAGAAGCGTTGGTCCAGGCTGAACGACCGGCGATTCTGGCCGACCTCGTGGGGCGCAACCCGGCTGCCGTCCCGGTTCTGGTTGGCCTGTCCGAGGCTCTGGGAGCCCCGGTCGTGGATCTGGGCGGTCGCTTCAACATGCCCTCGGTGCATCCTCTGAATGCTACGAACTTCTCGGCTGAGGCCATGCGGTCCGCAGACGTCCTGCTCCTGCTCGACGTGCGCGACCCTCTGGGAGTAGCCGTCAGTAGCAACACTTCGACACGTCTGACCGAGCTTCAGCATCGGGCGGCCGCGAAGGTTGTCTCCATCGGATGGAGCAACCAGTGGGTCGGTGGAGGGCAGAGTTCTGTGTGCGCGGATGTGACCGTTGTGGCCGACACGGCTGCCGCCTTGCCTCTCCTCTTGGCCGAGATCCGGGCCTACCTGCGAAGTCATGAAGAGATCAGAGACCGGGCCTCGGAACGGGGAGCCGCGTGGGCCGATGCGCATCGCGGCGAGCGGTGGCGCTGGCGGCAACAGGCGGCCGAGGCGGCGGGACAATTCCCGTTGCCGCTGTCGGCGGTGGCCGCAACGGTCTGGGAGTTCATCAAGGAGGAGGACTGGTCCCTCGTCAACGGCGAGCTTGGAGGTTGGGTCCGCCGTCTCTGGGACTTTCGGTCGTTCCATCAGTATCTCGGAGGTGCCACCGCGGGGGAACCGAGCCTGGGTATGGGCGCCTCGATTGGAGCTGCCCTCGCGTCCAGGGCAGCCCATCGCTTGACCGTCGATCTCCACGACGACAGTGATCTGCTCGCGGCTTCAGGGGTGCTGCGGACGGCCGGGCATCATCGCCTGCCGATCCTCATGGTCCTGCGCCGGGGCCACCCGGGGCACCGGGAGGACTCCGGTGGCGAATTTGCCGAGCTGGCGCGGTCCTTGCGCGTCCACGGCGATGGTCCAATCAGCCGGGTTGCGGACCTGAGAAAGGCGTTTGAGCGGGCGGTTCAGGTTGTCAGGGCTCAGGGGACACCGGCGCTCGTGGACGTGGTCTGCGAGGCTCGTTGAACGCGTCAGCCTTTGATATACCCTGAGTAGCATATGGGTATTCGCGAGCTGCCCCCTGAAGTCGTCGCCCAGATCGCGGCGGGCGAGGTCGTCACTCGACCGGGCGACGCCGTCAAGGAACTGGTCGAGAATGCGATCGACGCCGTCCTGGGGACCAGCTCGGCGGCCAGACCCTCGGGGACGATTTGGGTCGAGATCTGGGATGGCGGCTACACCCGGATTCGTGTGGCGGACGACGGCTGCGGTATCAGTCCCGATGAGCTCCCCCTGGCCTTGCACCGCCATGCGACGAGCAAGATCGACTCGGCCGAAGACCTGCAGCGACTCGGCTCGCTGGGATTCCGTGGCGAAGCCCTGGCGGCGATCGCGGCGGTTGCGGACCTCTCCATAACCTCGGCGATAGGTGATGCCGCCGCCTCCGTCGAAACTGTGAACGGGGCCCTGGGCCCGGTTGGGGCGGCGAGCCGGCGCCAGGGCACCACAGTGGCCGTCGATCGTATCTTTGAACGCCTGCCGGCACGGCGCAAATTCCAGCGAGCGCCGTCTGCCGAATCGGCCTACATAGGCCGGCTCGTCCAGGCTTATGCGTTGGCGTACCCCGAGATTGCCTTCTCTCTGGCCTCTGACGGGCGGAGGATCTTCAGCACGCGCGGGGCGGCGGACCTTCGGGGGGCCGTAGTCACCATCTTTGGGCCTGAGGTCGAGCGAGAAATGCTGGTCCTGTTGGACGAGCGGGAGGCGGGGGATGGCAACCTCGAGGTGCTCGGGATCACCGGCCTGGTTGGCAGCCCAGATCTTCACCGCGCTACCCGGAACGGCCTGTTTTTCACAGTGAATCGGCGGCCGGTTGACAGCCGCCAGCTCACCTTCGCACTCGAAGACGCATACACCACTCAGGTACCGGTGGGACGCCACCCCGTGGCTATCATTGACATAACCGTGCCTCCCGAAGAGCTCGACGTGAACATTCATCCCACCAAGCGCGAGGTCCAACTGCAGCGAGAGCGACTTGCGTTCGGGATACTCCAGCAAGCTGTGCGAGCGACCCTGGGACGATCACTCGGTATTCCCACGATCGGCTCCCGGCCGCTCGACCGGTCAATCTGGGACCGGAGCGAGTGGAGCGCACCGCCCTCGGCGCCGCTCTTTTCCAGCGGCAGCCAGGTGGCCGGATGGGAAGAGCAGGAGGGGCGCCCGCGTCTTGACGGTCTGCGCATCCTGGGGCAGATCGGCCTGACCTACATCATTTGTGAGGGACGGGCGGGCCTGTATCTGGTGGACCAGCATGCGGCCCACGAGCGAGTCCTGCTGGAACGGCTCGACCACCGATTGGGCGACCAGGAGCGAGCGCAGCTGCTTCTGGAGCCGGCCGGAATTGCCATCCCGCCCGCGCTGCGGGGCGTAGCCGGGGAATGCATCGAGGCGTTGAATGGCCTCGGGTTCACCGCCGAGCTCCTGGGCGAGAGCGAACTCGTAGTGCGCTCCGTCCCCGCAGCGCTCCCCCCGAAGGGCATCGATCGGGCCTTGCAGGAAACCCTCGAAACTCTGGATGCTGAGGGGGTCCGGCCCGACTGGCGTCAGCGTCTCGCCGTGCTCCTCTCGTGCAAGACCGCGATCAAGGCGGGACAGCATCTCGAGGTCGCCGAGATGCACGCGCTGCTGCGACAGCTGGACGAAGCAAACCTTTGCGCCACCTGCTCCCATGGCCGGCCGACGGCCATCCTGCTCTCACATGCGCAGCTCGAGCGCGAGTTCGGCCGCCGTTAGAGGTGCGTCCGTCGCGGGGAGGTCGGAGACTTGCCACGAGTCACCGCCGGGCGATCCCTCGGGTCGTTCGGGACGCCAAGACGGAGGTGCGCTAAATCCCACCGAGGCTGCGCCGACCCTGGAGCCGGTAGAGCAGCCAGATTGAGCCGAGCACCGAAGTGCCCAGGACCACAAGGTAAAGGCGGGCGACGGGCTCATTGAGCACGTCGGCCGGTAGACCGATCAGCGCGGCCAATTCGAATAGCAGCACGGTAATGGTCCAACCGATGAGCGGGATGCGAACGGAGACGCTGTTTCCCCTCAGCGCGGCCGCCAGACTCAGCGTCGCGCCGACCGCGATCCACGCGGCGACGACGCGCGCCGTGAGCGGTGTCAGCGGCCAGGGCCACGCCGGGCTCGCAAGCTCTGGCGCCAGAAACAGGGCTCCGGTGGCAACGGCCATCGAGGCCCCCGCGGTCCCCAGCCCCAGCCGCTCGAGGCCAGTGAGACGGGCCTGTCGAAACGCGCCTGGCGGGTCGGGGGGCGGGCTCAAGGCGAGCCAACCGGCACCTGCCAGGATCACCCCATACAGGGTGACCCACAGCCACGTTTGGGGACGGTCCCAGAAGAACCGACCCGCGTGTAGGCCAGTAGCTGAGAGCATCAGTGCTGCGAAGACAACGACCGGTCCGATCAGGAGGCTGACTTGGCCCCAGGAGCGAGCCATGGCAAGCGCACCCAGCAAGGTGACGCTCGTCCCCAGGTAGCCGGCGCCCATGAACATGGCGGTCGCCGGAGGATTTACCGGCCATACGAAAGAGGCGGCCGTTTGGTCCGGAGCCCCCATGAGATAGGCCCCAGCGATCAGGCCGACGATGCCGAGGATCGCGAGATAGAGACGCGCGGCGAGGGACACGGCAGCACCCCCTGATCCACGCTGCGAGCTGGGTGCGGTCCGACACCTCGGCGTTCCGAAGCGCGGGAATTGTAGCAGTGGGGCCCGTGAAACCTTCAGGGAACGGGTCCGCAGTAAGGAGCGTGGAGCGATCCTCGCAGTGGTCTACATGGGGTGTGCCGGGGCCGGTTACTTCGGCTATCATCGGCTCGCTTTGGGCCCGCGGCATTCGGGGTCCGGACTCAAGGATTTATTGTTTGCCTTGGGGGCAACAGATCGATGAGCACCAATGTCGAAGGTGGTCCCCGCCGCGTAGCGCCAGATGACTGGGTCATCCAGCATGTCGCTGCGCTCGCCGGCGTTGCGCTTGAACTCCTCATTCGGACCCGCTTGGCCCAAACGGTACGCCGCTCCTGGGTGACCCTGCGACGTGAAGGCTTCTTCAGGATCACGGGGATCGCCACGACGGCAATCGTGCTGGGTGCGGTCGCCGTCTTCTTTGTCGAACAAGACGGCGAGGAGCCGCTCATCACCTCCCTGTGGGAGGCTCTGTGGTACAGCCTGGTAACGGTAGCAACCGTGGGCTACGGTGACTACACTCCGAAGACCGTCTTGGGCCGCGTGATCGGGTCCGTTCTCATTCTCGTCGGCGTGGCCGTATTCTCTCTGGCAAGCGCCACGATTGCGTCGATTTTCGTAGCCCAGCGTATCCGGGAGGGCAGAGGCTTGGAAGCAGTCAAGTTCAAAGGTCACATTCTGGTCTGTGGTTGGAACGCCCATGCCGAGCGGATCCTCCAGGGCATAGCGCTTGCTCAAGGCAACGAACGTACCCAGGTCGTCCTCATCAACGAGCTGCCGGAGGACGTCGCCACCGAGGTCATGCTGCGGCTCAATGCTTTGGACCTGCGGTACGTGCGCGGCGACCCAGCCTCGGAAGCCGTCCTCGAGCGGGCAAAGGCCCAGGAGGCGAAGTCGGCCATCGTTCTCGCCGATACCTCGCACCCGGGCGCGTTGGCCTCGGACGAACGGACCACCCTCATCATCCTTGCCCTCAAGAGCATGAAACGAGAGCTGAAAGTTTCCGCAGAGGCGCTGGAGATCGAGAGTGAGACCCATCTCAAGCGGGCTGGCGCCGACGATCTCGTCGTACGCGGCGAGTTCAACGGCTTCCTCCTCTCGTCATCCGCGATGGCCCCGGGGGTGCCGGAGGTGGCTCATCAGGTCCTGGCCCTGGGCGAGTCCGAGCTGCGGCGGGAGCCGATCCCGCCCGAATTGGTCGGGCGGACCTTTCGGGAGCTCTTCGATGCTCTGCGGGCTCGCACCGGCTTCATGACCGTGGCCGTCGTGACGGAGGCGAAGGGCCTCGCGCTGGACGATCTCCTCACCGACAACTACTCGCTGGTTGACAACTTCATCAAGGAGCAGTTCTCCGCCGCAGGCATGGAACATCTCCGGTTCGAGGAGGGCGGGGTAAAGGTTACGGTTAACCCCCGGGACGACTACGTCGTCGGGCCGAGCGACACCGCGATCGGGATAGGCCTTACTCCACTAGCAGTCATGAGTTGACACAGTGGCAGACATTAACGCCCTGAGCAAGATGCCGCTATTCATGGGGCTGACCAGGGAACAGGTGGGGGCCTTCTTGAGGGAGGGCGCAACCCTCAGGGTTTCGGCTGGGCAGCCCATCCTAGTGGAAGGTGAGTCCGGCGAGACCATGTACATCCTCGTCGATGGCTCCGTCGAGGTGACTCGACGGTTCGGCACCACCACTGACGACCGGATCGGCCCGCAGCGAAAGAAGACGCTGCTCACGCTCAATTCGCCTCAGTTCTTCGGCGAGATGAGCCTTCTCGAGGACGCGGAGCGCTCCGCTACGGTCACCGCCTCGACCGAGTGCGAGGTGCTGGAGTTCACCCGTGAGGACTTCACCAAGCTGACCAAGACTGACATCGCCCTTGGCTACCAGATCGTCTACAACATCGCTCTCGTCCTTTCGGGGCGAATCCGCGGTACCAACCGGGACGTGATCAAGCTCACCGCCGCGCTGAGCCTGGCTCTAGGGAACCGGTAAAGTGATCGCATAGCACGGATCAAGGCCCCGCCGCGGTACGCGATGCCAGGGTTTATTGCGTTGCCCTCGTGGAGTGCGGACTTGTGGGCGCGTACCAGGAGTGCCCCGGGTCAGCAAGACTACTGCATCGGGTGGATCAGCCGGGCCAAACCGCCGGATAGACGAGGAGAGCGACGGAACCGGACGCAGATCGGCCGCGGTTGGGTCGACTGGTCATTGGGACGCTCGGGGGAACGTGATCACCGGTCCGGTGATTTCGAGTCGAACGCGGTCTCCGGGCCGGATCGACGACTCGCCGGCCACGCGGGACTTGAGTCGCGTGCCCGACGGCAACGCAACTCCGTACATGCGGTCATGGCCGAAAAACTCGATATCGGTAACCGCGATCTCCGAGGTTTCGTCGAGCGCCACCCGGACCGCTTCCGGTCGCACAAGCACGTGGACCGTGCCGGTCACTGCTCCCGTCGCGGCCAGGATTCCGAGTTCCGTCTCCACGCTGCCGTCATCCGCGCGACCGGACAGGAAGTTGGCGTCACCTACAAAAGCTGCTACTTCGTAGCTAGCCGGGCTGCCATAAAGCTCCTGGGGAGTGGAGCGTTGGACGATCCGCCCCTGCCACATGACCGCCACTTCGTCTGCGAGGCTCAACGCCTCATCCTGGTCGTGGGTCACAAAGATTGCAGTGGCGCCGGCCTGGCGAAGGATCGCTCGAACCTCCGTGCGCAGCCGGGACCGTAGCCCCGCGTCCAGGCTGGAGAAGGGCTCGTCGAGCAAGACAACGGTGGGGCGAGGTGCGAGCGCGCGCGCCAGCGCTACCCGTTGTTGCTCACCACCGGAAAGCTCGTGCGGCATCCGATTGCCCATGCCCCGAAGTCCAACGGTGTCGAGCAGTTCGTCGACTCTCGAGGAGCGTTCAGCGCTCGTCCGGATGCCGTACGCGATGTTCCCGGCAACGGTGAGATGCGGAAAGAGGGCTCCGTCCTGGAAGACCATACCGACCCAGCGGCGGTCAGGGGGTACGAAACTCTTGACGCCGACCACGAGGCGGCCACCAATCGTAACCATCCCCGCGTCGGGCACCTCGAAACCGGCGATGAGCCGCAGGACCGTGCTCTTTCCACAGCCGCTCGGTCCCAGCAACACCACGAACGAGCCCGATTTGACTTCTAAGTCGACCGAGGCGACCGCGAGGGTGTAGCCGAACCGTTTGCTGAGCCCCGCGCAGCGCACGGCGAGGTCGCTCTCGTGGGGCGCGACGCTATGTGGCAGCCGGTCACCGGTTGCGGTCATGAATCGAGCACGTGCTCTGATTCTGCTTGGCGATCCGCCGTCAGGAGTCCGGGAAGAAAGACCGCCGACAGGATGACGAGCAGGAGCGCGGACGGGGCGGCAAGTGCGTAGAGCCCACCGGCCGTGGCATTCCAGGTCGTGGTCGCCAAAGTCCTGAACCCAATCGGACTGAGGAGGAGGGTGACCGGCAGTTCCTTCATGGCGGACATGAAGACCAGCGTCACCCCAGCCAGGGCCGCGGGCGCAATGAGCGGCGCGGTGATCGTGAGAAACACCTGATGCCGCCGGCGGCCCAGGCCACTGGCGACCTCCTCGAGCCGCGGGTTGAGTTGCAGCAGTCCGCTCCGAACAGCGCCTACCGCCTCGGGCAAGAAACGAACGACATACGCGAACACCAGCAAGGCCAGCGTCTGGTAGAGCATCGGGACAAAGTTGGCTCCGAAAAAGACCAGGGAAAGCGCCACCACAATGCCGGGCAGGGCGAAGCTCGCGTATGCTACCCGCTCGATGGTCGCGCTGAACCGGCCCTGATGCCGCACAGCGAGGATGGCGACGGGAATCGCGGCCAGTAGGGCCGTCGCGGCCGCCAACATCGAGACGGAGGCTGAGCTAATCATGGGCAGCCAGAGGGAGTCGAAGTTGACCGTGGACGAAGCGAGGCCGCGTCCGAACCAGTAAAGCAGTACCGCAACCGGCAGAATGAGCGCGGCTAGGCCGGTCATCGCACAGAACGCGACAGCCGGCACCACCCAGCGCCCAAGACGGTACAGCGGTAGTGATTCGATACTCCGCGCGGACCGATAGTACTTCGCGCGACCCCGCGTGGCGGCCTCGGCGAACAGAATGACGCCCGTGAGAGATACCAGCACTAGGGCCAAGACGGCCGCGATGGAGCGGTCCAGGGATCCCTGGTACTGCAGATAGATCGCGCGGGTGAAGGAATCGTACTGCAGGAGAGACACGGCCCCGAAGTCGCTCAACGTATAGAGGGCGACCAATAGGCTGCCGGCCGCAATGGAAGGACGCAGCAGCGGAATGGTCACCCGCAGGAAAGTGATCCATGGTCCGGCGCCGAGACTCCTGGAGGCTTGATCAAAGCCGGGATCGAGTCGCAGCACGGCGCCGCGAACCGTGAGCAGAATATACGGATACGTGAACAGAGTGAGCGCGAGGGTCGCGCCTCCGAATCCGTAGATGTCGGGTAGGCGCTGAATCCCAAACCCGCCTTCCAGTGCCTGCTGCAACAGGCCGCGTGGACCCAGGGCTGCGACGAGGGTAAATGCTCCCACGTACGTCGGGATAGCCAGGGGCAGAACGAGCAGCACCGACCAGAATCGCCGGAAGGGGAGGTCCGTCCGCGTCGTGAGCCATGCGAGAGGAACTCCTAGCAGTGCTGCTAGCAGCGTCACGGCTCCGGCCAACAGAATGGTCTGCCACAACAGCTGGGCTATGCGAGGGCTGGTGAGAAAGGATAGGGCCTCCTGACCTGCTCCTGCGGCCCGGAGAAGCAGGTACGTGAGCGGAAGCAGCATGGCCAGGGCTACCAGCGTGCCCGGGACTGCGAGCGCTAGCGGAATTCGCGGTCGTGAGATTCGGAGGTCCGGGGTGACGGTTAGCGAACCGTGATCCGGAGCGAAGGAGCGGCGCGAGGCTAAAGACTGTTGGCGACTTGGGGCAGGGTCAGTGATCGTCGCTCCCTCGGTAAACGCGGGCAATGTTAGCATGGGTAACCCTATGCCTGGAGGTCATGCCGATTCGTCGCCGGAGAGCCCTTCGCGGTCTGCGGCGAGGTTCCTCTTCCCTCCGCGCGAGCCCTGTCTACAAAAGGGTTGGCTCAGAGCGCCCCCACATCGCGCAACATGCGCAGGGTCGCGTCTAGATCCGCGAGACTCCCCAGGTCAATGTTCGGTGTCTTGATCTGGTCAATGGGTGCTGCGCCCTGCGGCTGCGGTAGCCCCTGCAAGAGCGGGTACTCGAACGTCTGGGTCGTGAAATAGGTCTGCGACTCCGGCGACAACAGATAGTCCAGAAAACGGCGTGCCGCTTCTTGGTTGTTAGAGGTGGCGAGAATCCCCGCGCCGGCAACATTGATCATCGCGCCTGCCCTACCGTCTCGTGGATGGTAGTTTCGGGCGGAAATTGCCCCTTGGTCCTTTTGAATAGCGAATAGGTAGTAGTGATTGACGAGGCCAAGGTCGATTTCGCCGGAGGCCACGGCCTGCACAATCGCGGTGTTGTTTGCGAAGCTCTTGGTCTGATTCTGCCTCATGCCCTCGAGCCAGCGGCGGGCGACGTCCTCGCCCTCCGTTCGCCGCAGAGCGGTCACGAAAGCCTGGAAGGAGGAATTCGTGGGGGCCCATCCGACGCGGCCGCGCCAGACCGGATCGGTAAGGCCAAGCACGGAGTCGGGGAGCTGCTGGTCTTGAACGCTCTGCGGGTTGTAGACGACGACCCGGGCTCGTCCTGATACCCCGACCCAATTCCTGTTGGCAGAGCGGAAACGGGGGTCGACTTTGTTCAGAGTTGAGTCGGGTAGCGCCGCCAGAAGATTGCGGTTGGCAATGGCGCCGAGCGCTCCCGCATCCTGGGCGAAGAACACGTCAGCCGGACTGTTCGCCCCTTCTTCAAGAATCGCGGCTGCCAGTTCGGCGGAATCCCCATAACGGACCCGGATGTCTATCGACGTCTCTCGCCTGAACCGATCCAGGAGCGGGCCCACCAAAGCCTCGGTGCGGCCTGAATAGACCGTGAGCGTGCCGGGCGTGCCAGCGGCGCTCGCGGGCCCGCTCCCTGGAGCCGCCGGCTGGCAACTAGCAACGAGCAGCGCCAGACCAAGCAGGGCCAGGAGCCGAAAGGTCAAGATCCGGAGCGCCGAAAAATGCTGGGGCATTCGTTTCCTCCAGGTCAAGGTAATCCCTAGTGCGGGACAAGGAAACCGGCCCTATGTTAGCACGCACTAAGAATAGCAGCAAGTGTGTACTAACTAGTGAGGGTCGCCACGCTGGCAGCCGCGAGCCGCGCGTACTGGCCTATCCGGGCCTGTGGGTCATCTCGATGGCGGCGAGCCTTGCGGAAAAAGGTCCGCCCACGTGGCTAATGGATCGAGGGTCGCCTTCCGCTGTCTACGGAACCGGGTGCTCCGGCGCAAAGGTCGCTGAGAGAATCCTCGGGGAACTTCTATCGGGCGATTCGTGAGGCCGCGATAGCTCCGGAAGAGAAGGCGAGAAGGCGCGAGAAGCATCGAGGAGATCGCGTGAGTCCGAGCTTGAGGCGACGGCCCTGCCGAAAAGGGCGCGTCGCCGCCGCTCGTGCTGGGACGAGTCACCGGTAAGGGGCGCGGGCTAAGCCACCTCTCCTAGTTCAGAGTCGGTCGTGGAGCGTCCCGGTGCGCCGAGGAACACGCGACGGGCATTTGAAAATAGCTCGAGGGCTGCCATGGGCAGGGTAATGCTCCGGGCCCTGCTGCCGGCGTAGAAGGTGACTTCCTGTTCCTGTGCGAGCTGCTCATCGAGAAACACCGGGATGCCGTACCAGTTACCAAACGGAGGCATGGCGCCGAGTTCGCAGTCTGGAAAGAGTTGACCCAACTCGTCGTCGCTGGCGAGCCGCACCTCGGGATGTCTCAACGCCCGCCCCACGGCAGAGAGGTCGATCTCTCGGTCCGCTCGCGTGACGAGCAGTGCAGCCCGCTGTTCGGGAGAAGCGATCACCACCGTAGCGACGCAGCGTCCGGAAAGTCGGTCAGTGCCGGGATCCGCTTCGTCTCGCTCGGAGACGTGCGTCTGGTAGGGGATTCCCTGCGTTTCGAGGAGATCGATGAGTCGCCGCCAGTGCGCCATGGTTCCCGCTCCCGCAACTCCCCGCCGCGCACTTATCCCGAGATCTGATTGTGAGGCTGCTGCATGAGGCTGTGATGAAAGCAATGTGAGAATTGCGTGAGGATTCGATGAGGATGGGTCTAGTGCGCGCGGAGTGCGTATCCGAAGCCGCGTACGGTTTGGATGAGGCGCGGGCGCCCCCCTACCTCGGTTCGGCGGCGAAGCTCCTTGACGGTCACGTCTATGAAGTTCGACTCGCCATGATACGGATAGCCCCAAGCCTGCCGACATAGCTGGTCGCGCGAAAGGACCTTTCGCGGGTTCTGCAAGAAGACGGCAAGCAACCGGAATTGGTGGGGTGTGAGTTGAAGCTCCTGGTCGTCCCGAAACACCTCGTGGGTATCGAGGTCAACGCTGAGGTCACTGAAGGCCAGGACCCGAGACGTCGTTGTGGCCTGATGCCGCCGAAGGAGAGCGGGAATTCGTACTTCTAGCTCGTCCACGGCGAAGGGCTTCACCAGGTAGTCGTCGGCGCCGTGAACCAGGCTGGCCAGGCGATCGAGGACGACGTCCCGAGCCGTCAGCATCATGATAGGGATGTCGGGGCTATTCGCCCGGATGCGCTCGGTCACGGTGAAGCCATCCAAGCGCGGCAACGCAGCATCCAGCACAATGAGGTCAGGTGACTCGGTCTGGAAAAGTTTGAGGGCGGTCTCTCCGTCACCCGCGGTGACGATTTCATAGCCGTCCCGGGCGAGGGCGAGTCGCAAGACCCTCACCAAGCTGGCGTCATCATCTGCGATCAGGATACGCGTGGCCATTACGGCGCTCCGAGTCGCGACGAGCACATTCTCACGCCCTTCCCCCGGAGCTTCGGCCGAGACGTCAATCTCCCTAAAGGTGGACCGTCTCGGCTGCCTGCCCAGCTTGCAACGACTCAGTCTACCCAAGAAAAGCGAGTCCAGGTTGGCGGCGCCAGGATGTGCGGAAAGCGCTGTTGCCGACTAAGTCCGCTGCAGGGGCGCATACGAAGCTGCCAGCTTCTTCACCCCCTTACCCTCGAAGGCAATCGTGACTTCCTCGTCGCCTCGATTGATCAAACTGGAAACGACGACTCCCGCGCCGAACGACGGGTGGAAGACGCGATCGCCGGGGAAGAAGCGCTGGTCTAGCGCTGCAGCCGGAGCAGCCGGCAGGCCTCGTGCCGGCGCCGTCAGGGCGGCCGTCGGGACATCAAGCGGGGTACGACGAGGTACTTGTCCCCGTGTCGCCGGCCCGAACCCTCCGGAAACTGCGGCCGATCCAGGTTTCGTGTCGGGGCGCGCCTTGCGGCCGCCGCTGCAAAGATGAGACGGAATGTCTGCCAGGAAGCGCGAGGGCTCGTTGTTCATGGAAATGCCGTAGAGGGTCCGGCGATAGGCATGCACGAGGTAGAGGCCCTGCATCGCCCGCGTAATTCCGACATATACAAGTCGTCGTTCTTCTTCCATCTGCATCGGGTCGTCAAGAGATCGGGAGTGGGGGCAGAGGCCCTCCTCCAGCCCCACGATGAACACGCAGGGGAACTCGAGCCCTTTGGCGGCGTGGAGAGTGATGAGGGTCACGCCTTCGACTTGGAAGTCGTAACTGTCGACATCCTGGACGAGCGCCACTTCCTCCAGGAGGGCGGCGAGTCCGAGCGGCGGAGCCAGCTCCGCAAAGTCGGTCGCTTTGGTTCGGAGTTCCAGAATGTTCTGCCAGCGCTCTTCGCCGTCCTCGGAACCGTCACGAGTGTGCCGGGCGTATCCGGAAGCTTCGAGCGTGAAGTCCAGGAGATCCAATGTGTTGAGGTCGATGCGTCCACGTCCCAAGGCTGCGATCAGATCGACGAAAGAGCGAATGGCGTTGCGCGCCCGGGCCTGGAGAACGGCATGCCCGGCTGCCTCGTCGCGCCCATCTGCCAGCGCTTGCAGACCCTCCAGGAAAGAGAGGCCGGCGCGCTCGGCCCAGCGCTGCGCTTCGGTGATAGTCCGTTCGCCGATGCCTCGGGCCGGGACATTGATGACTCTGGCAAGGCTAATGCTGTCGGACGGATTCTGCGCCAGCCGGAGGTACGCCAGGACATCTTTCACTTCCTTGCGCTCGTAGAAACGCGTGCCCCCAACAAGGCGATAGGGGATGCCACGCCGCACGAAGGCATCCTCAAGTGCCCGGGACTGCGCGTTCACCCGGTACATGACCGCCATGCTGCCATAGCGGGCGTGCTCGGCTCGAGTGAGCCGCTCGATCTCCCGGATCACGAACTGGGCTTCGTCGTTCTCGTCGAACGCCTCGTGCACTACGATCGGGCGACCGGCATCGTTCTCGGTCCAGAGCTTCTTCTCTTTGCGCATCTGGTTTGGAGCGATAACGGCCCGGGCGACGTCGAGGATGGTCTGGGTGGAACGATAGTTCTGCTCCAACACAATGATCTTCGCCTCAGGGAAGTCGCGCTCGAAGTTCTTGAGGTTGCGAATGTCCGCCTGGCGCCAGGAGTACACGCCCTGATCCTCGTCGCCCACGACGCACACGTTCCGGTGCTTTTGTGCCAGCATTCGGACCAAACGGTACTGAGCCACATTCGTGTCCTGGAACTCGTCCACCATGAGATAGCGGTATCGATCCTGGTAGCGGTCCAGTGTTTCCGGAACGTCGGAGAACAGACGCACGGTCTCAGAGATCAGGTCGTCGAAATCGAGGGCGTGATTCTCCTGGAGGCGCTCCTGGTAGCGCTGGAAGACCTGCGCCACGAGTTCTTGCCAGATGCCCTGGGCGCGGCGACTGTATTCCTGGCACGTGATGAGCTCATTTTTGGCGGCCGAGATCGAGCTGAGTAGCGAGCGGGCGGAGAACCGCTTCTCATCCAGGTCGAGCTCGCGCAGAATCTTGCGGACGAGGTCCACCTGATCGCTGTCGTCGAAGATAGCAAAGCGGGAATCGATGCCCGCCAATGGCCCTTCGCGACGCAGGATGCGGGCGCACTGGGCGTGGAACGTGCCAACGGCCAGCCCATCGGCCGCGTGGCCGAGCAGTTCCTCGATGCGTTCCCGCATCTCGCGGGCGGCCTTGTTCGTGAAAGTGACCGCCAGGATTTCCCACGGGGCCACATGGTGGGCGAGGATGAGATGAGCGATGCGATGGACGATGACCCGCGTCTTGCCCGAACCGGGACCGGCAACGATGAGGAGCGAGCCGTCGGCCGCCTGCACCGCTTCTCGCTGAGCGGGATTCAAGCCGTCGAGATGGATGGGGAAGCCTCCTGGGGTGCCCCGATTATACTGGCGGCCAGGAGCCGGCCTGGCTTCCCTGGTGCTCTAGCTCTGGCACCGGCGTCATGGAGGAACGTGTGCGCGGCGTGCTCGTCAACGTCGGCGACCCGTCTCTCTGCGATTGCCTGGAATCATGGGCGCTCCGCTGGATCCGCGAGGAGCCCCGTTACCGTGCGCTGGGTATCGGATTCCACCGGGACCCGGAGTTCGAGACGTTCACATACGGCGACTATCCCTGGAAGCCGGCGAAGGTGAACCTGGGGAAGGTGGCCGCTGGGGATTGGATTTTCTTTAACGAGACGCTGATCGTGCGCGGCGAGAAGCTGAGGTTCGTCATCGCGGCGTTCCACATCGAAGAGCGCGTCGGCGGTTCCGAACTGATCGAGAGCGGCCTCTTGGAGGACCGCCGATACGTGAATAACGCCCACGTGCGCCGAAACTTGCTGATCCCTGGATCCGACGTGAGGTTCGTGCTCTGGCGCGGCGGCGCCGGTTCGAAGCTGCTTTCCGTGCCCCTCCTTATGGATCGGCGCCTGATTGAGCAGCTGGGACTGTTAGGCCAAAGGGGCCAGCCCTGGGACTGGGAGCAGCACAACCGCCACGGGCACAAGTTCACGGAACTCCAGCTCATCGGTTTTCATACCCGGGCCACGCGAGCCCTCCGGGATGAACAAACCGATTGCCTACTCGACCGGCTCGCCCGACTTCCGGCGCGAGCGGAGCTCGGGGACGAAGAATGACGGAGAGGGCCGAGGCTCCAAGCGTAGGTGTAATCGGCGCGGGCATTCTCGGCCTCACCGCCGCCCTGCGCTTCACGCAGGCAGGCGCTCGAGTGGTGATCTTGGAACGTGAGGATCGTGTGGGTGGCCTGGTGGCGTCGTTCGACGTGGGTGGGACGCACCTCGAGCGTTTCTACCACCATCTGTTCCGCTCTGATCACGACATGCGGGCTCTTATCACCGAGGTCGGGTTGGGCGGAGACGTCGTTTGGCCGAAGCCGGACACGAGCGTTCTTTACGGCGGCAGGCTTTACAGCCTGGATTCCGCCATGGACGTCCTGCGCTTCTCGCCCCTTCCCCTTAGCGATCGGATCCGACTAGGGGCGGGGATCGCCTATCTAAAGGTGGAGGGCAACTACCATCGCCTCGAAGGGACGACCGCTGCTCAGTGGATTCGTCGGTGGATGGGTCCTGAGGTGTTTCGGGTGCTCTGGGGGCCGCTCCTACGCTCGAAATTTGGGGACTACGCGGAGCAGATTGCCATGCCCTGGTTCTGGTCCCGCGTACACCTGCGAAGCTCCAGGCTGGGCTATCTCCGGGGTGGGTTCTACCGCCTCTATGAGCGACTCGCTGAAATCCTAGAACGTGCGGGCGCGCGCGTCGAGCTGGGCGCCGGGGTCCGGTCCATCAGAGCAGAAGCTGGAAGAGTGTTCGTGGAAACTGCGGCCGGGATGGAGAGCTTTGATCGGCTGTTGGCCACAATTCCGACGCGGCTCTTTATGCAGCTCGCGTCAGATCTACCTGAGGAGTACCGGCTCCGCTACGACCAGGGTGACTTCTATGGCGCACACTCGGTGGTCCTCGTGCTTGATCGGCCGTTGATGGACGGGATCTACTGGCTGAATGTCAACGACCCGGGATTCCCATTCGTCGCGGCGGTCGAGCACACGAACTACATGCCAGCGTCCGACTACGGGGGCCGGCACATCATCTATCTCGGTAACTACCTGCCGATGAACGCCGCCCTCTTTGGCGAACCGGATGAGGACGTGCTCCAGCGGTTTCTCAGCGCTCTCCCGCGCATCAATTCCGCCTTCGACCAGAGCTGGGTTCTGGAGTCACACGTGTTCAAAGCTCCTTATGCCCAGCCTATCGTGACGGTCGACTACCATGAGCATATCCCCCCTCATGAGACGCCGCTCCCAGGTGTCTATCTGGCGAACATGTTCCAGGTCTATCCACAAGACCGGGGGCAGAACTACAGTGTCCGCATGGGAAATCGGGTCGCGCGAGAGATGCTAGAAAGGTTGCCTTAAGTAGCGGCGGGATCCGAGCGGCGTGTCTCCCGGGGAGCGACCCTGGCTCCGGGGCACCCGGCACCGGCCGTGCGCCTAAAAGGGCGCTTCTCCCACCTCGTACTGACGCACGTCGCTCAGCTTCCACCGCCCGCGCTCCCTCTCCAACACAGCGGTCTGGGGCACCTCATGCGCGGCCCGCTCCTGCAAGACACGCCCAGTGGAGTCGCCAATCACGCTCACCCAGGTTTCAATGACGTCTGCTTCCACTCGGTCGGTATCGACCCAGCGGAAGGCTTTGAATTCCACTTCGATGAGCCGACTTTCCTGCCGCAGTCCGCGGCGCCGCATCTCCGCGAATTCAGCCGATTTCCTGGCCAGCCATGACTGGGTAGCACGCGGTTCGAGAATTGAGGCGTCAAGGCGGAACGTGGCGTGCTCCTCCATGCGGTCGTACTCGAGGATTGCGCCTTTGATGGTTTCCTGGGTGACGGCATCGACCGGCGCAGAGCCCGCAGCGCCCTGGCTTCCGGCCGAGAGCGGGCCAAGCGAGCGGACACCGACGAAGATGCCGGTGCCGCTACCCGCAAGGAGCAACAGGAGCACGGCCGCCCAACGGGCGTCCCGGATGGAGCGACTGATGGCACCACGTGTGACGAGACGGAGCCCGCTCTGCGGCGTCTGGACTTCACGAGTGCCGGCGATGAGGTCATGGAGGCCGGCGTGGTCTACGCGTACCAGCGCCGGCAGCCAGCAGACCAAGACCAAGACCAAGAACTCAAACCAAGGCAGCCCTTTGTGGGCAAGCGGGGCGCGACCCTGGACCATCGCGCCGAGGATCACCCCCAGAAATGTGATGCCCAGTATCACCAGCAGCCTGAGCGTACCCCGAAGCATGCCTATGCTGCCCCCCCCGATGCGGATCAACTGCAGGCCAACAAGCCATTTGCCTGGTGAGGTGCTCACAGAGCCCCAGAATGCAATCGAGTAGAACGAAAACGAAACTACTGGAGCGAATATCAAGGTGGTGCGCAGGGTCTCCAAGACTTGGGAAGTCTCGCCTTCACTGGGCGCAAACGTCGATAGCCAGGCGCCGCCTGCGGCGACCAGAGCCGTATTGAGGAGGCCCCAGAGGACGATATCGAGCAGGAAGGCAGCGAGGCGACGGAGATGCGCCGCCGGGGCCAGTTCCGCCGCTGGCTCGTCGAGTTGGCTCAAGGAGGCTCCGGAAGCGTAGTTTCAAAGGGGCGCGCCGCCGCGACACTATGCCGCGTTTGCCCTGGGTCGTCCAGCTAGCAGTCCCTTGGCCGGCTTTGAGTGGATGGCGCCTAGGGCCAATGTCATGATTGGCGCTCGGACCTGATCCAAAGCCTGCGTCCGTCCGACTCGATGACGATGGTTCCGCTGAGGTCAGTGCGAATGGTGGGAATCTGGGCGAGCAGCCCCAATATCTCAGGCGCAGGGGGACGGGCGCGGTTGCCCGTCGCGACGGGGATAATCGCCAGACGGGGCGCCAGCGAGTTCAGCGACCGAGCGTCGAGGCTCTCTGGGGCGCCGCCGCGTGGGACGATCAGCACGTCGGGCCCTGAACCGTCCACAAGCGATCCCAGGGAACGAAGGATCGAGGGGTTCGCACTCGGCGCGTAGAGTACCGAGATTTCATGGAAGCGTAGGCGGACGATGAGATTGGGCTGAGGGTGGCTGGTGTCGGTCGCGCTCAGCGGTAGCGTCGGCAAGAGCTCGATCGTGAGACCGGGTTCAATGGTGGCCGTGGTCGGCTCTCGAACGCGGATTAGTCGGCCGTCCACCGCTGAGGTCCACCGCTGACCGAGCACGGACGGCTGTCCGCTTTCCGGCGCGACAGCCAGCGCGGGCGGGTAGCGCTCCACAGCGGCGATGCTGCCGGGAAGATGGCTGGAGTCCAGCGCGGTAAGGATTGTCAGGCTCAATGTGCGCTCGCTGAGTCGCATGCGACGCCCGAGCTCGGACGTCATGGTCGCCGGGCTCGTGCCGCCATCAATGAGTAGGGTTTGTCCGGCGGGTGTCCGCATCCACAGCGCCGGGCCGCCGCCAGCCTCGAAGATGCTCAGACTGAGCAGTGAGCTGGGTGAGCCAAGACTCATGGCCGCGAGCGATCCCGTAGCCATGGCCAAAGGGATGACGGCCAGCGAGCGAGCTAGGCGAGGGCGTGCGTTGGTCCAAGCCCACAAATCGCGTCCTTCCGGAGTCGGCAGGGCGGCCCAGGCCACGAGGGCGAGGGCATAGGCGGCGCTGGCAATGGCGGGCACGTCGCCCAGCGCGAGAGACGCCCCAGGGAGCGCTGCCGTGGTCTCGATGACGGCCAGCAGGTAGGTGCTGGGAACGGCGAGGATGGCTGTCCCGAGGGGCGCGGCCGACGGGACGATGGCAACCAGCGGCGCCGCGACCGCCGCGGCTATCGTTGTTAGCGGCACAGCGGGCGCGGCAAGCGTGTTCGAGATGGGGGCCACTGTCGATATCTGGTGAAACGTCGAAGCAAGGATCGGCAATGTCGCGAGCTGGGCAGCGATAGTACCCGCAACCGGCTCGCGAACCGACCCTGGCAGCCAGGGAAGGAGCGCGGCCACCCGCGGTTGGAGGGTAATGAGGCCGGCCGTGGCCAGGGCTGACAACTGGAATCCGAGGTCTGTGGCGAGCCGCGGTTCGAGGACGAGCATGCCAGCGGCGACGATGAGGAGCGTGCCGAGCGGGTCGGCGCCTCTCCCCAGAGTGGTCGTCAAGAGTGTGACGGTTCCCATCACGGCGGCTCGCAGGGCTGGCGGATTGGCCCCAGCGATTAGCGTGAAAAGCCAGATGCCCGCAAAGGGCACGAGCGCGCCGAGCCTGTGGCCGCGCGCGAACGTCGATAGGGCCGCTGCGACGAGCGTGATGTTGTATCCCGAAACTACTACAAGATGGCTGACACCTGAGGCCACCAGCGCCTGGCGCACGTCGTCGGTGAGGGAGCCGTTCGCACCCACCAAAAGGCCCGACACGAGACCGGCTTGGGGCTCGGGCAGGCAAGCTTGCAGGGCCCGGGTCAGAGTCTCCCGCGTCCTGTGGAGCGCGGTCGCCCATGGCACAGCGCCCGCCGGCTCGCCAAGGCGGACTATTTCCGGAAAGGCGGCGATCGCGACGATGTTGGCAGCGGCGAGCTTTGCTCGCCAAGGAGCACGCGGCTCGACGGCTATGAGGTCACCGACCACGAGCACCCGATCTCCGAGGTTCAAGTCTGGCAACGGAGGCAGGGTGAGCTGCAAACGTGCCCCCGCAGGAAACCCCTGAGCATCGTCCGGCCGAATCGTGACCACCGCGGCCGAACCGGCAGTTCGGGGCGTTTCATCAACTGTCCCCCGCGTCTCTCGAAAGTCCGCAGGCGGTGTCCAGGGCGTCGGCCGTTCGGCGGTGGAAGCGGCCCCCATGACGAGTCCAAGGGAGAGGGCCAAAAGCATCGAGGAGACGGCCAGACCCACCGGACGACGCACGCGCGGGACGACGAACGCGAGGACCGCAACGGCTCCAAAGCCTCCCAGCGCTAACCACAAAGGTGGTCGGGGATATGGAGCCCAAGAGACTCCAATTAGCATGCCGCCAATGAAGGCAGCGCTGGCCAACGGGACCGTGAGCCGTAGTAGTAATGGAAAGGAGGCGGACAGCTACCCCACCTCTTGACGGCCATCATCGGCCAGCTTCCGGACCTGGCCGATGATGCCTCCCGGACAGGTCCGTCGCGCTGCCTTCTCTACAATCAACGATCTGGGGGTGAACGATTGGAGATTACCTGGCTTGGCCATTCTTGCTTTCGGCTTCGCGGACGCAACGTTTCGGTGTTGACGGATCCTTATTCGAGTTCTTGCGGGTACACCCTCGGCCGCGTTTCTGCCGACGTGGTGACGATTTCGAATAGCCACCCGCACCACAACGCGGCCAACCAAGTCGGCGGGTCGCCAGTGATCCTCGATGGGCCCGGTGAGTATGAGGTCAAGGGTGTCGTGACCACGGGCTTTCGCACCGACGTGCCCAAACGCGACATGCGGGCACTTCGGAATACCGCCTTCATCTTCGAGGTGGACGACGTGACGGTTTGTCATCTCGGTGATGTCAATAACCTGCTCACGGCCGAGCAGATCGAACTCTCAAAAGAGGTCAATGTCTTGCTGGTACCGGTTGGTGGCCATTGCACGATAGCGCCCGCGCAAGCTGCCGAGGTTATTGCTCAGATCGAGCCGAAAGTCATTATCCCCATGCACTATGCCACCGAAAGCTCCAAGGTGGACCTTGAGTCGGTGGACCATTTTCTGCGCGAAATGGGACTTACAGAAATCGAAGCCCACCAGAAGATCACGGTGACAGTCAGTTCGCTGCCGGTTGAGCCCACGGTGACTGTGCTCCAGTATCCTCAATGAGGCCCAAAGCCCACCGGCCATGATCGTTCGCGGGCTTCGGGAGCCTCACAACGTCCGTCCCTTGCAGTGCTGTCCGCTGCCTAGACGCTGAGGTCGGCGCGATTCTTTCGCTGAGTTCAGCGGAGCGTTTCCCCTGCGCGCCATGACGCGAGCTTTTCGGGGGCGCTTGCTGTCCTTACCGACGCTCGGCCTCTTTTGGCTGGCCTGAAAGCACGGTTGTTCCAATTGCCCATGGTGCCCCGAGGGCGTGGGAATCGGTTTCCTATATCGTCACGGCGCCTTGGGATGCGGAAGAGACGGACCGGGCGTACTTAGCCATCACTCCGGTCGTGTAACGGGGCTCGGGTGCCCGCCATCCCTGGAGCCGCGCGGCGATTTCAGCATCGCTCAGCTTGACGTCAAGTCGTCTGCTCTCAACGTCAAACACCACGATGTCACCTTCGCGCAGGGCTGCGATGCCCCCACCGGCGGCGGCCTCCGGCGCCACGTGCCCAGCCATGAGGCCGCGAGTCGCGCCGGAAAAGCGGCCGTCGGTGAGTAGGGCTACGGAGTCACCTAGGCCGGATCCTACGAGCGCGCTCGTGACGCCCAGCATTTCTCGCATGCCGGGCCCCCCTCGGGGACCTTCGTAGCGGATCACGACCACGTCGTTCGGTTGGATGTGACCTGCTTGGACCGCAGCGAATGCGTCCTCCTCGCGATCAAAAACGCGAGCCGGTCCTTCGTGATGGGAATGCTCGTGTCCGGTGACCTTCACCACGCAGCCCTCTGGCGCGAGATTCCCTTTGAGGATCACGAGTCCCCCGGTGGGTTGAATGGGGTCGGAGTTGGGGTGGATGACATCCTGGCCGGGTGTTTCGGTTGCGCGCCGGGCTTCCTCGCCAATTGACTTCCCTGTGACGGTCAGCGCGTCGGGGTGGAGGATCCCAGCCTCAAGCAGCCGCTTCGTGAGGAGTCGGATTCCTCCGGCTCGGTACATGTCGATGGCCGTATAGCGGCCCCACGGTTTGAGATCGGCGAGCAGTGGCGTGCGGCGGCTGATCTCATCGAAATCGTCGATGTCAAGCGGCACTCCGGCCTCGTGAGCGATGGCTAGAAGGTGGAGAACCGCATTCGTCGACCCGCCAGTGGCGCAGATCGCGGCGATGGCATTCTCGATTGAGGCGCGCGTGATGATCTGCCTGGGGCGGATATCGTGCCGGAGTAGCTCCATGATGAGCTCTCCGCAACGGAAAGCCACGTTGTTCTTCTGCCCTTCAGCAGCGGGGACACTGCTGCTATCGGCCGGCGAAATGCCCATTGCTTCGAAGGCAGTCGCCATAGTGTTGGCCGTGAACTGGCCACCGCAGGCCCCCTCACCCGGACAGGCAACTGACTCGAGCGCGTGGAGCCGCTCGTTCGTCATCCGACCGGCGGCGTGGGCCCCCACTGCCTCGAATACGTCCTGGATAGTCACGTCGCGGCCCTCGAAAGAGCCCGGAGCGATCGAGCCGCTGTAAAGCATGAGGCCGGGAATATCGAGGCGGAGGAGGGCCATGACGGTTCCAGGAATCGTCTTATCACAACCCGAAACCGTGACCAGAGCGTCGAAGAGGTGGCCGCGGGCGACAAGTTCGATCGAGTCGGCAATGATTTCCCTGGACACCAGAGAGGCTTTCATCCCTTCGGTTCCCATCGCCACGCCGTCGGAAACCGCGATGGTGTTCAGTTCGATGGGAGTGCCGCCGGATGCCCGGATGCCCTCCGCGACTTCTCCAGCAAGTCGCCGGTGGTTGAAATTGCACGGCATGGTGCCGATCCAACAGTGGGCCACGCCGACCAACGGGCGGTGGAGGTCCCCGTCGTCAAATCCGATGGCCTTGAGCATCGCCCGGGCCGGAGCGCGGCTCGGGCCCTCCGTAAGGGCTCGACTCTGATGGCGAAGGTCGTCGCTCAAGGAACCATCTCCAAAGGCGGAAATGCGCCGATTCTACCGCTTGTAACGGCTCTGTGATCGGAAATCTATTGACCCGCGCTGTCCTGAACTCTAGGCTTGCCACCGGGACAAGCTTCCGGTGGAGTGAAACATGGAATTTGCTCTCCCGCGTCCGTCCGGGGCGCTCCAGTTGCTGAGCGCGGTTTCCCGTGAGGCCTGGCATGGTCTCCGTGCTCCGGCGACGCCATCCGCCATCGCAGCCTCGCGGCATGGGCTCTTGTCAGTCCTCGATGATGTGGCGGAGGTGGCTGAGCGACTGGCGGATAGCATTGCGACCTCAGGGAGCGGGCAGCCCGGAGCAAACGCTGCCTCCGTGTGCCGCTGGGAGCTGGGGCGACTCCGGGACCGCGCCAAGAGAGTCGATGTGGCGGGCAAAGACAGGAGTCACCGGGCTGCGATTGTGCGCCAGCTAGATGAAGGCATCACAGCCGCTCAGATTCTGAGTGCAGGTTTCCGCTTTCACAGCCTGGATCGGATATGCCGTGGCGGTGCCGACCTGGACGATCGACTGGCGGAGCTGGCTCGCCTTCGCGTCAAGCTCGTGGCGGGGTCCTGATCGCGGGCTCAAGAGCTCAGCGCTCCGACACTCGGACTTTTTGAATCCTTACGTCCTGCTGGGGTGCCGACATCTCTCCAGTGGGGGAGGGTCCGACCGGCACCGAGGCGATCTGGTCCACGATATCGAGACCGTCCGTGACCTTGCCGAAAACTGTGTACGTTCGGGGGAGAAATACCTCCTCGCCTTGCACGATAAAGAACTGGCTACCGGCAGTGTTGGGTTGCCCCGCATTGGCCATCGCGACCACTCCCCGGACGTAGCTCTCGGCAACCGGCTCGTCGACGATCCTGTAGCCGGGGCCTCCTCGACCGGTGCCGCTCGGGTCGCCGGTCTGGACCATGAATCCTCGGATCACTCGATGGAACGAGACCCCATCGTAGAAGCCCTCGCGTGCTAGGAACACGAAGTTGTTGACCGTGTTGGGGGCTTGGACAGGCTGCAACTCGACGGTGATGGTACCAAGATCGGTCTCGAGCGTCGCCGTGTAATGCCTGTTGACATCAATCCGCATCGCTGGCGGCGACGTCCATTGTTTCGTCGCTTCCGTCTGGCAGGCTATAGGGAGAGTGGCAGCTACGAGCACCAGGGTGAATCCTGCAGTCTTGAGCACGGCTCGGCTTCCTCATGTTCCGGGCTGAAGAGTCGCGCCTTATACTAGCCAATGGTGCTCATCTCGCGACCGTGGTGTGCGCCAGGGGGTTCTTGATCCTGTCGAGGGCGAGCCTGACAGGGGAGTATCCGGAGAGCACTGAGAGGGATTCGAGGCAGCCCCATCGTGACGAGATACCTGCGTGCAAAAGCACCTGTTGTGCGACCGTGGCTGGTGTGGCTTTTGGTCACGTCTTTGGTGGCCATCTCCGGTTGCACCGCCGTGGGTGGGGCTCCGGACCCATCGGGTTTCTTCCTCGGCGGCGGCCAATCAGGTCGTCCTCCGGACCGTCCGCGGGCAGCGCCACAATCGGGGGGCGACCACCTCGGGACTTCGGATCTGCGCTCGCTATACGAGGCAATCGTCGATGTCTACGTGGATCCGGTCGATCCCCGCTTGCTGATCGCAGGCGCGTTGCGCGGCGCGCGTCAGGCTTCCACTGAGGCTGGCTTGCTGCCTATGGAAACCGCGGTGCTTGACACCGCGGTGGTGCGGTCCACGCCCGATCCTGACGTGGCCTGGGCGGAATGGGTCCAGGCCTACGGTGCCTTCCAGCGAAAGCTTCTGAACCGGGTCAATGTCAGCGGAGTTGGCCAGGGCGCAGCGCGTGGGATGCTGGATGCCCTGGGGGACCCGAATACCTCATTCCTGAGTCGCCAGGAATTCGATTCGCAGCAGGTCTCAGACTACGTCGGCGTTGGTGTGGTTCTCGCGCCGACTGGCCAGCGGGGATCTCCGGTGGTCCGGGAAGTAACACAGGGAAGCCCAGCAGAAGCTGCGGGACTGCGCGTTGGGGACGTGATCCTGGCGATCGGCACTAAGAGCACAGAGGCGATGGCCCTGTCCGAGGCCGTCGACGCGATTCGAGGCGCCGCGGGCACGCAACTGAACCTGACCGTGCGGTCGCCGAATTCCTCGGTCAGCCGCCAGGTTGAAGTGCGGCGAGGAGTGGTCCGGGCAACCGGAGTCGGCGCCGAGGTGCGGAATGGTGTGACCTACATTCGGGTACGGACGTTGCAGGAAGGAGCGGCAGGCGGCATTCGGGCTGCCGTTTCACAGTCTTCAGCAGCCACACGCGGGTGGATCTTGGATCTGCGCGGGAATGACCGGGGGGGGTTGGTCGAGGCTGTCAATGTGGCTTCGCTCTTTCTCGGCGAGCAAACCATTGCTTTGCAGGAAGACCGCGCACGGCGGCGCGCGGCAATCAGAGGAGCGGGACGGCCCCTGAGTCCGCAAGCACCTATGGTTGTACTCG
This sequence comes from Chloroflexota bacterium, assembly GCA_016202435.1. Classification (GTDB taxonomy): domain Bacteria; phylum Chloroflexota; class UBA6077; order UBA6077; family SHYK01; genus JACQOR01. The sequence continues at coordinate 50,386 of JACQOR010000007.1, read as the reverse complement.
TCGATGAGGGGACGGGCGGTGCGTCCGAAGTGCTGGCCGCGGCGCTCCGTGACCACGGAATCGCGAAGGTAGTCGGTACCTGGACGGCCGGCAAGGCCGCGCAGATCACCCAGTTTCCCCTCGCAGATGGCTCAGTCGCCCAAATTACTTCCTATCGATTGCTAAGCCCGTCCGGTGAACAACTCCACCGCGTGGGGGTCAGTCCCACAGACGTGGTGCCCGCGGCAATCGAGGACTGGGTAGCCGGCCGTGACGTGCAACTAGAGCGGGCTATGGCCCTCCTTGGCGGCTAGTCAAGTCGCAAGCGGAATCGGCTCTGAGCGCCTCAAGACGAGCACGGTAATCGTCGCGGCGCTCGTGAGGAGAGCCGTTAGGGCAATCAGGCCATCGACGCCGCCAAGCTGTGCAAATGGCGCCCCAATTACACCGCCAAGTAGTTGTCCGAGTCCCAACAGGACCGAGTAGAGTCCCATGGTGGCACCGCGAAGGTGGGGGGCGTCCTCGGACAAGTCGGCAAGGTAAGACAGCGCCGCCGGAGTGAATCCGCTAGCGACTGCAACCGCTATGAGCAGCGTGCCCATGAATAGTTGCGCACGGCCCGCATCGGCGTCCTGCAGATGATTCAGGGCAAGCAGCGCCAAGCAAACTGAATAGGCGCCGGGAAGAGCCATGAGCATTACACTCGTGCGACGCAGATGTCCGGCAAACATGCCCCAAAGGCAGATTCCGACAATGAAGGCGCCCCCGACCAGCCCCAAAGCGAGGCTGACCTCGTCACTCGTGAGCGATCCGGCAAGCTGCTGACCGAAGAGGACGGGGCCGGTTAGTATGAAGGCCGCATGGGCGAACCAAGTGCCTACGACGGTGTTGATGGCGAGCCAAGCCGGTGCGAAGCGGAGCAGTCGGGGCTGGGTCAGTACCTGCGAGAGTGCACCGGCTTGCCTTGCTGCTTGCCTGGTCGGCGCCCCACCGCGCGTCGAGAGGAAAGCGGCCACACTTGCACCATAGACCGCGGTCACAGCCAGGAATGCGCCGCTTCTCAGGGCTTCCCACAGGATGCCCGCGATAACGTATCCGGCAGCGATGCCGGCGACCGTCGCCATCTCGTACCAAGCCATCGTCCGAGTTCGGACGACGGGATCTTCGGCCGTCGCCGAGGTCAAGTAGCTGAGTGTAGATGGGACTGAGCTCGCGGTGGAGAGTCCTTCCACTACCCGGCCGACTGCCATGAGGGGGATGGAACGGGGCCAGCCGATGAGTTGGATGGCAACCGCTCCAAAGAGTGGTCCCGCGATCATGAACGGGCGAGGACCCCGCCGGTCGCTGAGCGCTCCGAACCAAGGTGCTCCACTGAGCTCCGCTGCGTAGAAAACGCCATGCATCACTCCCACAACCGCCGGGCCAATCGCCGGATCTTCGCGTGCCATGTTTGCCAAGAGATAGCCCATCAACGCTCCGGTCGCCGAGTTGCCCGCACGGAGAAGCGCATTGCCCACAATGCAGGACAGGATCCCGCGACTTGGCACGCGATGCCCTAGTTCTTGGCGGAAGGGCTTACCCGCATGGGGCAGCGAATAGCAGCGCCAACTCGCGGATCAGCTTTGCCGCGGCCACGGAGGTCACGTTATTCACGTCACTGGTGGGGAGAACCTCCACAACGTCCGCGGCGACCACGTTGAGGTCCGCCAGCGAATAGAGGAAATCCACGACCTCGGTGAAGGACGATCCACCTGGCTCGGGACAGCCGGTCCCCGGGGCGAAGGCGGGGTCCAACACATCAATGTCGATAGTGAGGTAGATGGGGCTCGCCGCGATGCGCTTCCGCACCTCTGGCGCCAGTTCGAGAGAGAAGCCCGAGGCAAGGCATTGACACGCCAGCTCGAACTCCTCCCGCGTGCCGGACCGAACGCCCGCCTGGACCAGGTGGTCGAAGCCTATCGCATCGGCCACTCGCCGCATGACCGTAGCGTGGGAAAGCGGAAGAGCACCGTACACATCTCGCAGGTCGAGATGCGCGTCGAGTTGGATCACGAAAAGCTCCGGATAACGACGTTGAATTCCCCGAACGGCACCTAACGTGACGGTATGCTCGCCTCCGATGAGCAGCGGGAAACCGGCACCGCGCGCGTCGTTCACAGCTTGATCAATGGCGGTCAGGGCCGCTGTCACGTCCTGGGGAGGGAAGGCCACGTCGCCCCAGTCGACCAGATCGAGGTCCGACAGGTCACGCCGCAGGATCGGGCTGTAGGTCTCAAGAACGTCTGACACGGCGCGGATGGTGCGGGGGGCCATGGAGGTTCCAGCGAGAAAGCTCTCGGTCACGTCGAGAGGGGCCCCCAGGACCACGGCATCACCGCAAGGCTCTGCCGCGGCGCCTAGGAACAGGCGGTCTGCCGCACGGTTCACCTGGGTCAGCTCAAGATCTCAGCGATGAAAGGCGGCAGCACGAAGGCTGCGTGATGGATGTCTGGGCTGTAGTAGCGCGGTGTGATTGCCTCTCTGGAGAGCCTCGCGGCGATGTCCGCTTTGCCCACGCGCACGGGGTCGTAACGCTTGGAAGCGATCGTGTAGCTCCAGAGACCGCCCGGATAGGCCGGAACGAGTCCCAGGTACGTTCTCACGATAGGGAACACGGCCCGCAGGTTCCTCACCTGAGCCTGGAGATCACTGACCATATAAAGCGGCGAACTACTTTGCGCGGCGAGCAGCCCATCCTCGGCTAGCGTTTTGTAAACGTCTCGATAGAAGGGCTCCTCGAACAACGGGATCGCCGGTCCGACTGGGTCGGTAGAGTCCACCAGCACGACATCGAACTCACCGGGGTGCTCTCGAACGTACTGGAGCCCATCGGCGATTAAGACTTCAGCGCGTGGATTCTGGAATGCGCCATTCGAGATGCTGGGCAGGAACTTTTGACTATTCTCAATTACCGACGCATCGATCTCGACCTGAATGGGCTCGGTCTGTGGGTGATCCAGCACTCGCCGGAGCGTACCGCCGTCCCCACCCCCGATGACGAGGACGCGGCGCGCATCCGGATGGGTGACCAACGGAACGTGAACGAGCATCTCGTGGTACATGAATTCATCCCATTCGGACGTCTGAAGGGCCCCGTCAAGGACCAGGCAGCGTCCGAACAGTTGGGAGTCGATGACTTCCATGTTCTGGAAAGGCGAGCGATGCCGCTGCAGCCGCTCGCGCAGGAGCACGCCCTGAATGTACCCGAACGTTTCCTCCTCGACGTACCAGTCACCGGGCGGCAATGCCCCTCCATCTTCAGTCGACAACGATACCTCGGATCATGTTCATGGCCTGAACGCGCTCGGGAGTGAAATGTTCGCGCAAGCTGTCGATGGCCGCCTGGAGATCGCGCTCCCTCCCACAAGTGAAGATGTCAATTGCTGCGTAGCCATGCTCGGGCCAGGTGTGAATGATGATGTGCGACTCGGCGACGATCGCCGCGCCCGTGACGCCCATGGGCTCAAACGGGTAGACCCTGAGATCGAGCAGGGTCACATCGATAGCCGCAACAACTGCTCGGAGTGCCTGCTCCACAGCATCCAGGGAGTTCAGGTTACTGCAGCCCCAGAGCTCCAGCACGAGGTGCGTTCCCACGCCTTTCATGTTCACCTCCACCAGAGGACAACAGCGGCGACGCACGAGCCCGCGCGTTCGACCGTGTGGGTGACAGACCGGACCGCGATCTCGTCGGTTCTCAGCCCTCGGCGGCCCATGGCTTCACGAATCATCTTGCCGACGATCTCTTCCATTTGGGGAGCGGTGCCGGCTCCGGAGTGCTCCATGATCATGCCGGGACCGTTGGTGCTGAGCCCGATCCCGATGCACGAGCAGATTGACTCTCCAGCCTTCTCACTTGAGACTGCAGCGAGGACTGCCGGGACCAGGGTGCCCGCCTCAATTGCGAGGGGCTCATCGATGACGAGGGCACCCGGCGGTGCAATGCTCGTAACTTTCACCAGGTTCCAGTGCCCGATTCCTGCGGCAACGAGGGCGTTGTCGAAGGCGTTCAGCCGGGTTTCGCCCTCAGCATGACCGACCGTAGGCCAAAGCAGCTCGGGGGCCGACCAACTGGCGTTGCTCGTCTGGGCTCCTCTCCGGGCAGTAGGTCGAGCCTTCGTCGTGACCCATGCAAAAGCACCACCCCAAGGTGGCTCCCCAAAGCGGGGAACTGGGCGCATAGCCAACCCCAGAAAATGGTGCTCAGATGAGCTATGTGGCGCCTGGCTTGAGCGAGGTTTCCGGCGGCGACTTGGGCGCAAGAGCCGTCCCCGGCGGCCTGGGCGGTGCTGAACCTCCGAGTGGGGAACAGTAGCGGGCAGTATATCAGTTAGCCACAGGGGCAGTTGGAGTGAAGAACTACGCGTCGCCCCTTCGGGCGAACGTGAGGAACCCCGTGTGGCTCACAGAAGAGTGAGACGGGCGGGCGGTTGGTCCCCGGAAAATCCACGGCCGGACCTGAGCCTCGAATGTCTCGATTTGAACAAAGGAGTGGGTCTTGCGGTATGCGTCAACCGTCATCTGGACCTGGGGCACGTTAGGCACAAAGGAGCAGAGAATGCCGCCCGGGACGAGGACTCGTGCAGCGTGCGGGGCCACGAGTCCGGGCTCTGGAAGGTCCAGCACCATGCGATCGAAGGGACCGCCGGGAGTTTCCTGGTACACGTCGCCAAGCTGCAGGGACCAGTTGGGAGTGGGGCCCAGCAAGTTGGCCACATTCTTCCGTGCCCGTTCGATCATGTCGCTGCGGATATCGCAGGTGATCAACTGGCCGGTGGGCCCAATCGCTCGTAGTAGAGCCATGCTGAGCGCGCCGGATCCGGCTCCCGCCTCCAGGACACGTGCACCGGGGAAGATGTCTGCCCACACCAGAAGGATGCCGATGTCCTTGGGATAGACAATCGTGCTGCTTCTTGGCATCTCCATCAGGTAGTCCTGAAGCCGCGGGCGAAAGATCCACATCGGCCTTCCAAGGCTCGTTTCTAGGCGGGTCCCTTCCACCTGGCCGACCATTGCCGCATGCTGAAGGATGCCCTGGTGACACTGGAACTGGCCCTGCTCGCGGAGCCTGGTGAGAAAATGGCGACCGGAACGGTCGATCAGGAGCACAAACTCGTCGGGCTGGAGGGCAGTATTCATATGCCTTCAGCACCGTTCGGTAAATTGTTCCACAGGGAAGATGCAAGTATAGTGCCGTGCCCGGTCGATTGCGACGGCCGTGGCCGCAGCCACCTAGATGGAGAAGCGGAGGAAGGCGGTGTATCGGCGGATTCTCGTACCTCACGACGGTTCTGCTTTCGCCGAACGCGTGCTGCCCCACGCGACAGAGTTAGCCAAGCGGTACGGGGCAGAGATCCACCTTCTCGAGATCATTCCGATCCAGACACCCGGGCTCTTGGCACCCGAACTCTCTGTGGACGCGGAGCCCGACCTTGCCGTCCAGGCGCTCGAGGAAGCGCAGGAGGCTCTTCGTGAGGCAGGCCGGGCTCGCCTCGAGAACCTGGCGACTCATCTCCAGCGCGAGGGCCTCAGCGCTCGATGGAGCGTGGTGGATGGAGATCCGGTCCGTGAAATCCTCGCCTATGCTTCGAAGAATGAAATGGACCTGATCGCGATGGCGAGCCACGGACGTTCTGGGTTGGCACGAGCGATTCTGGGCAGTGTCACGGATGCCATTCTGCGCCGGGGTGACCGGCCGATGCTAGTAGTTCCGGTTCGGGGTGAGTAGAGCTACTCGCCCTCCTCCCAGTTCTCGCTATCATCATCTTCAGTCACCGGAGAGACACTCAGAGCGGCGACCTCGCGAAGACGTACCGCGTCTACGTAAAAATCCCCCGCCCACCAGTACGCAAAGGTCCGCACCGTGTCTGACTGAAGCTGCCGGACGAGTTCCTCCGCATATTTCCGAATGGCATCTTCAGTCACCGGCTCGGTGAGGTTGTCCCGGACCGATATCGTCTCGCCCGACAGCAAAGTGAACTCGACCGATAAGTTCGAGGCGAGTTCAGTTCCTGTGAATGGTTCGCCGATGGCCACGGCTAGTGGCTCCGCATCTTAGGTGTCGTTGCGGCCCCAGTAGTTGGGGGCCTGTTTCGTCATTACTATATCGTGGGGATGGCTCTCGTCGAGTGCCGCAGAAGTCACCCTCATGAAGCGAGCTCTGGCCTGAAGCTCGGCGACGGTGTTGACGCCGAGATAACCCATCGCCGCTTTCAGGCCTCCGACGAGCTGGTAGATGAGGTTGGAGAGCGCGCCCTTGTAGGGAACGCGCCCTTCGACACCTTCAGCGATTAGCTTGCTTCCCGACACGCCCTCCTGAGCGTAACGGTCGCGGCTGTAGGCTCTGTCGACCATGGCACCGATGGATCCCATGCCGCGATATTCCTTGAAGGGTTCGCCCTGGTAGATTGCGATTTCGCCGGGGCTTTCTTCTACGCCGGCGAGCAGGCTGCCGAGCATGACCACGTCGGCCCCGGCTGCGATCGCTTTGGCGATGTCGCCCGAGTAGCGTACCCCGCCGTCGGCGATGACCGGAGTGCCGCTGCGGCTCGCTGCCCGAGCGCAGTCGTAGATGGCCGTCAATTGGGGTACTCCAACACCCGCCACGGTTCGCGTCGTGCAGATCGAGCCCGGACCTACGCCGACCTTGACAGCATCCGCACCGGCCTCGATGAGTTCATCGACAGCCTCAGGTGTGACGATGTTGCCCGCAACAATCGGTACCGAAGTGTGGCGCTTGAGCCGCCTGAGGGTATCGAGCACATTCACCGAGTGTCCGTGCGCAGTGTCAACGATCAGCACGTCAACGCCCGCGCGCACTAACTCCTGGGCTCGCTCTTCCGCGTCGTCGCCAACTCCCACTGCAGCTCCCACGCGCAATCGCCCCTGGCTATCGACAGTTGCGTTCGGATACTGCGTTTGCTTCTGGATGTCTTTGACGGTGATAAGACCGCGCAACCGGCCCATCTGGTCGACGACGGGCAGCTTCTCAATGCGATGGCGATGAAGGATCTCTTTCGCTTCTTCCAGCGTTGTGCCGATCGGGGCCGTCACCAGGCCATCGCTGGTCATTAGTTGGCCGATTTCCTTGTCGAGATCTTCATGGAAGCGGATATCTCGATTAGTGAGGATTCCAACTAGTTGGCCATCTTCGGTGATCGGGACCCCGCTGATGTGGTACCGTTCCATGATCGCGACTGCGTCGGCGAGCCGCTGGTTCGGTGCCAGAGTGATCGGGTCGACGATCATGCCTGACTGGCTGCGCTTGACCGTGTCGGTTTCTCGCGCTTGGGCCTCGATGGAGAGGTTGCGGTGCAGAATCCCGATACCGCCCTCGCGTGCGAGGGCTATCGCCAGTCGTGCTTCAGTGACGGTGTCCATTGCCGCCGAAACGATGGGGATCTGGAGATCGATCTTCGACGTCAGCCGCGTCGACGTGAGAACATCGCTGGGCAGGACGCTCGAACGAGCGGGGATGAGAGCGACGTCATCGAAGGTGAGCCCCTCGGCTCCGAATTTCTGATCAAAAGGAAGCACCACTCACCCCCTCTGTATGCGACGAGCGCACGTGCGACAGCACGTGCGCTCGCAAAGGCTCTTTGTGAAGATCGCTTGCATATAGCTATATACCATGGTGGCCGTTTGGGAGCCACTCCCGCCCACGGCCTGTCGGACAGTCGCTCGCCTTTCGCAGGCGGTGGGTCAAGTGTGGCGCTAGGGGGGTTCTCGTGAACCGCTGACTGGACGCGCTAGGGTGTTTTTTGAGCGGGTGGTATAATCCCACACCTTTCCGACAGCGGAGAGGTGTGGGAGGAAGGGCGACCGCTCCGGGGACGAAGCCGGAGAGGAAAGTCCAGACAGCGCAGAGCAGGGTGCCCGACGCAAGCCGGGACCGGGTAACCGGTGGCAGAGCCACAGAGACCAGTGTCCGCCGCATGGCGGAAGTGAAAAGGGCATTCCCCCCCGCTGCAACCCGAAGCATGGCTGTTGACGCTGCTCGCCGAGGCCAGGGTACGGGGCACCCGCCTGAAGCGGGCGGTTCGCCGGGCGAACTGAGACAGATGGTCGCCTTCAAACAGAATCTGGCTTACTCTCCTCCTGCGTATTCCATAGCCAGGCACGGTCCTCAAAGGGGAGAAACTGTTCCATGATCGCTGACGAATCGTTGTTGGGTCCCTTCCATGCAGTCGGCCGCGACATGTTCCTCACGGGTCTAGTCAGCTCGCACTCCGGAACGATGAGCGTACAGGCGGACGGTCGAACGTTCGTGTCGCGACGCAACGCGATGCTGGGCCGTCTCACGACTGACGATTTCATAGAACTGCCAGCGGAAGGTGAGAACCCCGAAGGTGCCCCCGAGGATGCTCTGATCCATCGAGCGATCTACCGGTTAACCCAAGCCCGTGCCGTCATTCATGCGCGGCCGGCAGCGACGATGGCCATTGCCCTGATTGACGATCGACTCGCTCCGGCGAACGGCGAAGGCGCGGATGCTTTTGGCACGGTTCCGGTGGCGATTTCTCAGCGCCCGCTGGGCTCCCCGGAGGTCGCGGATCTGATGGGTCAGATGCTGCGAGAAAGCCGCATAGCGGTCTTGCGAGGCCGGGGCGTTTTTGCGTGGGGCGAAGACCTGGACAGTGCGCTCCACATGGTTTCACTCCTCGAGGAGATGTGTCGGGTGGGGTGCTGGTTCCGCGCCATGAGTCGTGAAGACGAGCAACCGGTCGCCTTCGAGCGTCAGGAGCGGGGCAGCAATCTGAGTCCGTATCGATCCTCCCGGGACGGAAACACTCGCCAGCCCATGCGCCATGGAAATCAGCCGCGTCGATCTGGGGGCGGTGGGGCTCCGCCCCGACGCGACGGTCAGCGTCGTCCGGGAAACGGTTCGCCAGGCGGATTTCGACCCTGATCTGAAAGCGTCATGGTGAGCTTTTCGGATCGCATCAGGACACGCTTCGGGAACCATCCGGAAAACGTCGAGCATGTCATTCTGAGCCGAGCGAGGCATCTAGCTCGGGTCCGAACGGGGTGCAAAAACCCCCTGCTCCGGATGAAGCTTGGATCTGCTCGCCCGCTTGCCACGGGATGGGAATCACCAGGCTAGCGCACGCGGCAGAGCGCCACGAGGTTCTTCTCGCATGGGACGACTTGGACGCGTGGAAAGACTCGCTCCAGGCGATGTCGGTGAGCGTCGGACCGTCCGTCTTTAAAGAAGTTGATCGCGATCAAGCCGCCGGGGTTGGTGAGCCGCTTAAGTCTTCGCAAAAAGGGCGTGCCGAATACCCGCGCCGGCACTGCGCCGTTTTCGAAGAGGTCAACCGCGAGGTAGTCAAAACTGCGTTCGAGCTCTAGAACGTAGTCGAACGCGTCGGCGAGTACGACCTCGATGTCGCGGGGAAGCGAAAAGGCCTGGTAGGCGAGATCTACCACCGCCGTTGTCTTCTCCACGGCGAGGATGGGGACGGGGCCCAAGCGCCGAACGAGCAGGCTGGCGACGGTGCCGCCGCCCAAGCCGAGGAGCAGGGCCTGCCGAGGCCGCGCTTCTGGCAGCATCGCTGGCCAGTACCCGGAGGCGAGGGGTTCGGCGCCGAGCGCGACCGATTGGACGACACCGTCGATGAGAAGAGCGACGCGGCCTGCGTCTTCGCCGAGTGTTGGCTTCGCGGCTCTAGGGCCGCCTTCTTCGCCGGTACCGCTTCAGCATCTTGCGATACTTGTGGCGGCGCATCTTTTTACGACGCTTCTTAACTAGGGAACCCATCCGGGCGGGTCACTCCTCGAAATGGTGGCTATACCCCGCCCGAGGTGTCCACTACGTCGGGGGAGTATGTGGGTGCGCGCAGTGTAGCGCCGTCAGAAGGGGCTGTCAAAGCAGTGGTGACTGCCCGATCGCGGGCCCAAGCCCTATTCCTAGGGCCAGCAGCAAGCCAAATCTAGCGTGGAGCGCGGCGGATCCGCGGACACCGGGATTCAGCGTCTCAGGCCCCTCCTTGGTGTGGAACAGACGAATCAGGCGGGCCGCCGATCCCAGAGTAGCGAGGGGCAGCAGTGCCGTCAGCGGGAGTTTCGCGGCGGCAACCGCCGCGACGGTGGAAGCGAAAGCCGCGGTGAGAAGGGCCGCGTAGAGGAGGGCCGCCGTCTTTCTTCCCACCATGATGGGAAGTGTCGAACGGCGCGCCCGAGCGTCCCCAACGATATCACGGAGATTGTTGGCGAGCAGGATCCCAGCGACGAGGCAGGCAACCGGTGCGGATGCCCAGAGCGCAGCCGGTGAGATCGCTCCAGCCTGCGTGAAATAGAAGAGGCCGATCATGACGGGGCCCATAAAGACGAAGACTTCGATCTCGCCCAGCGGCGTGTAGGCGATGGGGAAGGGCCCTCCCGTGTACAGATAGCCAGCGAGCGCACAGATGACGCCGATTACGAACACCAGGGGATCGGTCTGTGCCACGACCCACAGGCCCAGTCCCAGAGCCACCCCGAAACATCCGCTGGCGGCCGCGAAGACCCAAATGGGCTGGAAGCTGTCTCGCACGATGGCGCCGGCAATGCCAACGGTATCATGCCTATCCAACCCCCGTTTGTAGTCGTAGTACTCGTTGAACATGTTTGTCGCGATCTGGATCAGCATTGAAGCGGCCAGCATCGCACCGAGGGTTGACGGAGATCGGAACGTTCCGTCTCCGATGGCGACCGCGGCGCCCACTGCGGCGGGAACGATCGATGCCGTCAGGGAGAATGGACGCGCGAGCCGCCACCATACCCGCCAGCGGGGCTCCTTCCGGGCTTCGGCGATCACGACTCATCGTCCAGGGGGGGCGTCGAGCAACGTAGGACCTTCCGACCGGTAACCCCTTGGGGGGCGTCCCAACCGGCGAAAGCTCCTTCGCTCGGCAAGGATGACAACCCTCTTGCTCACTGACGGGCTGTGAGTTGGGTCAGCACCGAGCCGAAGTCCGTGGTCGGCTGATCGCATACGAATCCCCGGCAGACATAAACGGTTGGCTTGCCGTCGAGTTGGGGGCGGTTCTGGAGCAGCGGAACCGCTGCGGCGGCCTCACGATCATCTGGTCCGGCGGACGCGAACACCGCGTTCGGTAGGAAGGCCTGGCGCAGCGGACGAAGACCCCACCGAGTCTCCCATCTCTCAGGGTCGCTGATGATCGCGACCTCGGTGGGTGGAGCGAGATAGAAGTCGAGTGCACTGGTCAGGTAGCTCCGCCCCACGGCGTGCTTGCCGAGGACGTTGGTGGCTCGAGCCAGCTCGCGGCGGACAATGGACTCGTATCGCCGCTCGCCAGTCAAGGCCCAAAGCCGGAGGAGCACGTGACAAGCGAGCGACGTGCCAGAGGGCGTGGCGTTGTCCCAGAGTTCCTTCGGCCGGACGAGCAACTCCTCGGCGTCCTTGGCCGTATCCCTCAGAGTTTCAGACGCCGCGTCCCAAAAGAGATCAAGCATTGCTTCGGTGAGTTCCCGCGCGGCGGCGAACCACTTTGTTTCAAAGGTCGCCTCGTATAGCGCCAGCAGTCCGTCAGCCAGGGCGCCATAGTCTTCGAGGAATCCACCAACGGACGACGCACTTCCGCGGTGCGCCCGAGGCAGCCTTCCCCGGTGCCAGAGAACGTCCAGCAGGAAGCTCGCGTTCGACTCGGCCGCCGTTCTGTACTCAGGCCGTCCGAGCGCGGTGAAGGCTTCGGCAAGGGTCCGGAGCTGTAGGCCATTCCAGGCACAGAGGATCTTGTCGTCGGTGGCCGGCCGAATCCGGCGCGATCTCGCTTCGAGCAGGAACAATCGTGCTCGGTCGACTATCGCGAGCAGCCCCTGAAGGCTCACACCCGCTCCGGCTGCGAAATCGGCAGCGTCGACCGGGCGAGTGCAGATGTTGCGGCCCGCGAAGTTTCCTGACTCGCTGATACCGAAGTACTGGCACACGATCTCCGCGTCAGCGGCACCCACCACCTCTCTCACCTGCTTTGGCGTCCACACGTAGTAACTGCCTTCCTCACCCTCGCTGTCGGCATCTTGGGCGCTGTAGAAGCCGCCTCCCCTCTGCCGCATCTCTCGCAAAACGTAGGCCAGCGTGGCCTCGGTGATCTCGCGATAGAAATCAAGGCCGGTGATCTGGAAAGCGTGGAGGTAGACGCGCGGCAGGAGCGCGTTGTCGTAGAGCATCTTTTCGAAGTGGGGAACCCGCCAGATCTCATCCACGGAGTAGCGGTGAAATCCCCCGCCGATCTGGTCGTAGATACCGCCGCAAGCCATGTGCCGAAGACTCTGCTCAACCATGGCTAGAGCGTCCAAGCTGCCGGTTCTGCGGTGGTAGCGGAGCAGGAAGTCGAGCGCCATCGGCTGTGGGAACTTTGGTGCCGCACCGAAACCGCCGAATGATCGGTCGAAGTTGTGAGCTAAGGAAGCTACCGCGGCATCGAGGATTGTCGAGTCCAATGAGTCGGCCGGAGGACTGACGGCATTCTGCTGACGTATGAAGCCCTGAAGCGCTTCCGCCTGTGTTGTCACTTCTTCGCGACGGCTGCGATAAGCGTCAGCGATGGCCTGGAGAACGCGCTTGAAAGCGGGCATCCCCGGGCGGTCGCTCGGAGGGAAGTAGGTTCCACCATAGAAGGGTTTGCCCTCGGGAGTCAGAAACACGGTCATAGGCCAGCCGCCGCGGCCGGTGAGCCCTTGAACTGCAGCCATGTAGATACCGTCGAGGTCCGGGCGTTCTTCCCGATCGACCTTGATGCTGACGAAAAGTTGGTTCATGAGGGCTGCCGTAGGCTCGTCCTCGAAAGACTCCCGCTCCATGACGTGACACCAGTGACAAGCGGAATAGCCGATGCTTAGAAGGATCGGCCTGTCCTCGCTTCTAGCTCGCTCAAATGCCGCCTCTCCCCATGGGTACCAGTCGACGGGATTGTCCGCGTGTTGGAGAAGGTAAGGGCTGGTCTCGGCGACCAATCGATTCGGCACTGGCGCGCTCTCGGTGGCCCGTGGGCGGTGCTCGCCGCCGGCGGGCGCGAAAATGCATGACGGTGCGGGCGGCCCGGAGGGCAACCGAGCGGGTCAGCCCGGCAACCACTGTATACTAATGTTTTGGAGTTGGGCGCCGAAAGCATAGACGCCAGGTCAAAACCCGGCCCCCTCCCGTGAACGCGCGAGCAGTTCTAGCGTGCGTAACCAGGAGGAGATTGTCATGGTTGCACCGAATCTGGGTCTCGAAGACGTCATCGTCGGCACATCATCGATCTGCGACGTAAACGGCAAAACGGGTCAGTTGATCTATCGCGGCTACGACATCCACGACCTGGCCGCACACACCACCTTTGAAGAGATTGTCTACCTACTCTGGCACGACGACCTGCCGAGGCGGTCGGAGCTGGAGGGGTTGGACCGAGAACTGAAGGCCGCGCGCGCCCTTCCCGCGCCGGTGGTCAGTTTCATCGAGCAGCTTCCGAAGACAGCGTCGCCGATGGATGTCCTCCGGACGACGGTGTCCCTTCTCGGCATCTATGACCCTGACGGACGAGACAACTCGGTCGCATCGACCCGGCGGAAAGCGGTTCGACTCACTGCACAAATCCCCACGATCATGGCGACGTTCCATCGCAGCCGTGAGGGGAAGGGGATCATTCCTCCGGATCCGAGCTTGAGCGCTGCGGCGAACCTGCTTTTCATGCTCACTGGAGAGAAGCCCGACGACTACGCCGTTCACACGATGGATGTTGCGTTGATCCTGCACGCCGACCATGAATACAACGCCTCAACCTTCTCGGCCCGCGTGACGATTGCGACGCTCTCCGATCTGTATGACGCTATCACCGCTGCGATCGGAACACTTTCCGGTCCGTTGCACGGCGGGGCGAACGAGCAAGTAATGCGCATGCTTTTGCAGATTGACGGCGAGGACGAGGCGGAACGGTGGATTCGCGGGGCGCTGGAGCGTCACGACCGGATCATGGGCTTCGGCCATCGTGTATACAAAACCGATGACCCGCGCGCGGTGGAACTTAAAGAGATGGCCCGGCACCTGGGTGAGCGCGTCGGTCAGGCGCAATGGTTCCGGATGGCTGACCGGATTCAGAAAGTAATGCTCGAGGAAAAGGGCCTCTACGCTAACGTTGACTTCTATTCGGCATCGACCTACTACGTGATGGGCGTTCCAATCGACCTTTTCACTCCCCTATTCGCAGCGAGCCGAGTCTCAGGGTGGTCCGCCCACGTGATCGAACAGCTCGAGAATAACCGACTCATCCGACCCCGCTCGGAGTACGTGGGGCCCACCAATAAGAAGGTCGTGCCGCTCGATCAGCGCTAGCTCGGTGGCCTCCGCGAGAGAAGCTGGGCGAGTCGAGGATCGTCCGCCAGAGCGCCGGAATCGTTCGGCCGTTGGTCCGGAGACGAGTACGGTTCTGGAGCCGTGACGTGGACTACATGAGTCGTGCACTCGATCTGGCGACCCAGGCGCTCGGCTGGTGCAGTCCCAACCCGGGGGTCGGCGCGGTACTGGTGCGTGATGGTGCGATTGTCGGGGAAGGCTTCACCCAGCCCCCGGGTACTGCCCACGCTGAGGTCAGGGCCCTTTATAAAGCGGGCCACTTGGCCCACGGCTCAACCCTTTACGTGACTCTCGAACCCTGCAGCCACCAGGGGCGCACGCCGCCGTGCACCGATGCGCTGATCTCCGCGGGCGTTGCTGAGGTGCATGTTGCCACCGCGGATCCCAGTCCATGGGTCAACGGTGGCGGTATCCAGATGCTTCGGGATGCCGGAGTCCGGGTCGTTATCGGAGAGCGGGAGTTGGAGGCCAGAGAGCTAAACGAGGCGTATTTCAAATGGGTGGCCTGTCAGCAGCCGTTCGTTACGCTCAAGTATGCGATGACGGCGGATGGAAGGATTGCGACGCGCGCTGGCTCTTCCCAATGGGTCACCGGCCCCGACTCTCGCGAGTACGTTGCGCTGCTGCGCTCCCGGGTGGACGCGATCCTGGTCGGAATCGGTACGGTTCTAGCGGATGATCCGCTCCTGACCGCCCGACCCACACACGCCCTCGACGGAGGAGAACACCGGATCCATCAGCCGCTCCGTGTGGTACTTGACAGCGAGGCCAGGTTGCCCCTGAGCGCGCGTGTGGTGTCTTCGAGGACGCCAGCCCCCACGTTGGTGTGTGTGACGGAAAGGGCTCAAAGCGAAAAGCTTGCGGAGCTTGCTGACAGTGGAGTGGAGACGCTGGTCATCCAGGGCCAAGAAGATAAAGTGGACATAATCGAAGTCATGAACGCGCTGGGCAGGCGAAACATCACGTCCGTGCTTGCCGAGCCCGGGGGCACGCTTGCGGCGGGACTGCTGGCCGCGGGTGCAGTGGACAAGGTACTCGTTTTCATCGCCCCCAAGATTGTCGGCGGAGTTTCCGCACCGGGGCCAGTCGGCGGAGAAGGGGTCGCGGCGATGTCCGAAGCCCTCGAGCTCCGCGATACTAGCTGGACCAGCATCGGGCGGGATATGCTCCTTAGCGGCTACGTTGGTCGTGCCGGCCCTGGTGAGGCCCGGAAAGGAACGGATGTTTTCAGGGATCATTGAAGAGATTGGACGCGTGAGTCGATTGGACCGCGATGCCGAGGCGGTACGGCTGTCAGTCGATGCGAGCCAGATTCTCGACGGGCTAAAAGTTGGCGACAGCATAAGTGTGGATGGAGCTTGTCTCACGGTGACCGAATTCGATGGCTGTGGGTTCTCGGTGGGGCTGGCTCCGGAAACCCTGCGGCGCACCACGCTGGGAGCGCTTGAACCCGGCAATCCCGTGAACCTTGAACGGGCAGTAAGACCAGGCGATCGGTTGAGTGGACACTATGTACAGGGCCACGTCGATGGCACCGCGGTCATTGTGGATCGTCAGTTTGAAGGCGACTCCCTCCTGATCTGGTTCGAACCTTCGTCCTCTCTGCTGCCATACGTGGTCGAGAAGGGCTATGTGGCTGTCGACGGGATCAGCCTCACGGTGGCGTCCCGCGAAGCCACGCGGTTTTCAGTCGCTCTCGTGGCCTATACTCGCGAGCATGTGGCGCTGGCCCAGAAGAATGTCGGTGGTGTGGTGAATCTTGAAGTGGATGTGATCGCGAAGTACGTCGAAAGCATTCTGGAAGGCCGGCGTACGGGAGCGGTGTGACGCAAAAGGAAGCCGCGGTTCAGTCTGTCCTATCTCCAATTCCCGAGGCCATTGAGGACTTCCGCCAGGGCAAGTTCCTCATCATCGTAGACGACGCCGATCGGGAGAATGAGGGCGATCTGGCGATCGCCGCCGAGTTTGTCACGCCGGACGCCATCAATTTCATGGCAACGCACGGCCGTGGATTGATTTGCGTGCCGATCATGGGTAGTCGGCTCGACGACCTGGAAATCCCAATGATGGTCCACCAGAACACCTCGGGATTTGGGACCGCGTTTACGGTGGCCGTCGACGCGATCCGCGGTGTGAGCACGGGAATCTCCGCCGCTGACCGTGCCGCCACCGTCAAGGCGTTGATCGATCCGACTACGCGGCCCACCGACCTTTCCCGGCCGGGCCACGTGTTTCCCCTCCGGTACAAAGAGGGTGGCGTTTTGCGTCGTACGGGCCAGACTGAGGCATCCGTCGACGTCGCGCGTCTCGCGGGACTCTATCCGGCTGCCGTGATCTGCGAGATCATGAATCGGGACGGCACGATGGCGCGGTTGAGCGAGCTGCGCGAGTTCGCGTTTGAGCACAGTGTGAAGATCATCTCGGTCGCTTCACTGGTCGAGTATCGCCGACGCACCGAGAAGCTGGTTCGAAAGATTGCACAGACTCAACTGCCGACGGACCATGGTGTCTGGCAGTTGCACGTGTATGAATCAGACATTGATGAGCAGCATCACGTGGCCCTCGTCCAGGGAGATATCAGGGTGCATCCCCCGCCGCTGGTGCGGTGTCACTCAGAGTGCTTGACTGGCGACGTCTTCGGGTCTCAGCGGTGCGATTGTGGCGAGCAGCTCGAGGAAGCGATGCGGCTGATCGCTGAGGAGAAACGTGGAGTCGTTCTCTACATGCGGCAGGAGGGTCGGGGTATTGGCCTGGTCGAGAAGATGCGGGCCTATGAGTTACAAGACGCCGGTATGGACACGGTAGAGGCGAATGAGCACCTGGGGTTCCCGCCCGACATGCGAGACTATGGGCTGGGCGCGCAGATCCTGAGCGACCTCGGCGTCACGAAGATGCGACTGTTGACCAATAATCCGGCAAAGCGCGTCGGCCTAGAGGCATTCGGGCTTACGGTTGAAGAGCGTGTGCCTCTTATCACTCAGCCGAAGGAGACGAACCTTCGCTATCTGCAAACCAAGCAGGAGAGAATGGGCCACCTCCTCGGCCTACCAGAGTAACCGCTGCCTGAGTTTCAGCCGGGCGCGAGACCGG
The DNA here is from genome assembly GCA_016202435.1 of Chloroflexota bacterium. Classification (GTDB taxonomy): domain Bacteria; phylum Chloroflexota; class UBA6077; order UBA6077; family SHYK01; genus JACQOR01. The sequence goes on along the minus strand of JACQOR010000007.1, from coordinate 32,943 downwards.
CGCACTGGCGGTTTGCCATAGCCGTAGCGCGCTTCAACCGCATGGTGACGGAGCCCCTGCTCGAGGGCGCCCTACAAGCCTTCAGAGAACAGGGCCTTCCGGAGAGCGCCGTAGACGTTGCCTGGGTACCCGGTTCCTTTGAGCTACCGCTCGTCGCGCGACGCCTTGCCGCGAGCGGCGGTTACCACGGCGTGGTTTGCCTTGGGGCAGTCATCGAGGGGGACACCACACACTTCGAGCACGTTTCGCGTGAGGCGGCGTCAGGGATTGCCGCCGCGGCCCAGGAGACCGGGGTCCCCATCATGTTCGGAGTGCTGACTACGCACACGCTGGAACAAGCGATGGAGCGAGCCGGCGGAAAGCGGGGGAACGAAGGACACAAGGCGGCCCTGGGGGTGCTGGAGATGGCCTCGCTGTTGGACGGACTGCCCTAGATTCGGCTCTCGTCGTCCAGCACGGGCGTGCGCTGTCCGAGCCGACGTTCTTCGCCGGCCCGCAAACGCTGGATGTTGTCTCGGTGTGCCCACAAGATCAACAGGGGGACCAGCACGCCGAACGGCAACAACTGCCCGCTGATCGCCCCTGCAGCATACGCAGCCATGCAGCCGACGAGTGCGACGATGGCGCCGCAGATCGATCCGAGCGACACGAATCGGGTCACCGCGACTACCCCTGTTCCTGTCGCCACCGCCAGCGCGAAGAGGGGCAGCAGGATGATGGCCAGACCCCCGAGGCCGGTGCCCACGCCCCGTCCTCCGCGCCAGTGCAAGAAGACCGAGTGCATGTGGCCCCAAACGGCGAAGAGCCAGGCTATTCCCAAGGCAATCGGGGAGCCGATCAGCTGCTGAGCGAGCCAGACCGCGAGCGCGCCCTTGGAGAGGTCCCCCACGAGCACAATAGCACCTGCGCCAAGCCCGAGCGTGCGCGCGACGTTCGTCGCCCCGGTTTTTTGACTCCCGACGCGGGTGAGGTCTACGTTGCGGTAGCGCCGGGCCACGAGCACCCCCGTGGGCAGGCTGCCCAGAAAGTAACTCCCCAAGGCGAGGAAGGCATAGCGTAGGAGGTTTTCACTATCAAACATGGCCAGTCGTCGGCCGAGTATATCCAACCCCTGTGACCGGGAGGCTAAGCTGCCCGAGGGCGAGGCACTCCCGTCTCACCTCTGATATCCTGGGCCGACTGGTGGGAGGGCAGCATGCGTGTGGGTGTGGTCAACGCCGGGGGATGGGGCACCGCCTTGGCGGTGAAGCTGGCAAACCAGGGCCACGCGGTTTCGCTCTGGGCCCGGCGTCCCGAGCAGGCGCAACAGCTTTTGGCAGACCGTGAAAATCGGGCTTACCTACCGGGAGTCCCGATTCCCCCAACGGTGAAGATTACCAGCGATATAGAGCAGGCCTTGCTGGGAGCGGATGCCGTCGTGCTCGCCGTGATCGCGGGTTTCATGTCCGATATCTGCAGGGAGTTGAGGCCGCTGATCGGTCCCGAGACCCTGCTCGCGCATGGCACAAAAGGCCTGGCTCCGACGGGCTACGCGCGGCCTTCGGAAGTGATCCGCGAAGCGCTTGGCGAGAAGATCGGTAGCCGAGTGGGCGTCCTTGCGGGGCCGAACCACGCTGAGGAGGTGGCGCGGGAACTGCCAGCTGCGGCGGTCATCGCTTGTGAGGACCCCGACCGCGGCGCGCGGTTGCAGGATCTCTTCAACAGTAGCACCTTCCGGGTGTACACAAACACTGACGTCACCGGCGTCGAGCTGTGTAGTGCCGCGAAGAACGTGCTGGCCATCGCCGCCGGCGTCGGCGATGGCCTGGGTTATGGTGACAATAGTAAAGCGGCGCTGATCACCCGCGGACTCGCTGAGATGTGGCGGCTGGTTGAGCGTTACGGGGGATCGCTCTCCACGGTAGCGGGGCTCGCGGGCGTGGGCGATGTCGTGGCCACGTGCACGAGCGGGCACAGCCGCAACCGCTGGGCCGGCGAGCAGATCGGCCGCGGCCGACGGCTATCCGAGGTAACGGCGAGCACGCCGATGGTCATCGAGGGAGTTCCAGCCGCCCGCGGCATTTCGAAGATTGCCAGGGACGTGGGGGTCGAAATGCCGATCTGCGAGGGTGTGTGTCGAGTCCTGTTCGAAGAGCTGGCGCCACGGGAGGCACTGCGCCAGCTCCTTGCTCGCGAGGTCGGAGAAGAAAGCTAGCGGAGAGGCCCCCCGCTCCAATTGAGTTGGGGGCGGCCTCCGAAGCCGGCCGGAATTGAACCGCACTGCGGGCAATGCTACGCGTTAGGCGGCGTTGCGGTGATCGTCGGGCCCACGGTCGAGGTGGCGCCCGGTGTTCCAGTGGGCGCTGTGGTGCGTGTGCCCGGGGTGGGCGTCCCCGTTGCCACTAGGGCGGGAGCCGGCGGTGGAGTCCCGGCGTCCGGTGCCGTGGGGGCGGGTGTCGGTGACGGGGAAGCCGTGGGCTGCACACTGCGGAAGTGGCGATAGGCGGCCGCCGAGATCTCGGCGATCGCCTGCGCGGCGAGGGCCTCAGTTGGCGTGTCCGCAATGAACACCGCGATAGCGAAAGTTGTTTCGGGTGATGACACCAGGCCAACGTCATTCACGACTCCTGGCAGGTTGCCAGTCTTGTGCGCCACAGAGATCCCGCCGGGCAGGAGCCTCGGGATGCGGTCATTGATGCGCTGGCGAGCCATGAGTTGAAGCATCTCTTGGCTGGCTTCAAGCGATACGCCCTGACCACGCCCGAGCATCTCCATGAAGGACAGCATGTCGTAAGGCGACGTTACGAGATCCGTCTCGATGAAGCGAGTGTGGGAAAAACCCAAGCCTGCCAGGTCCCGGTTGATGTTGAGTGCCCCTACCCGGTCCGTGAGCAGCAGGGCTGAGCTGTTGTCGCTGATTGTGATCATGCGTTCCAGCGCTTCGCCGACTCGTATCGCGGCCCCCACGGGCCGGTCGAGCGTCCCCAGGTCGTAAGCGGCGTGGCGTTCAGTGAGGGTGAGCGACTCATCGAAATCAAGGGCACCCAGTGCTCTCTGTTTGAACACTTCGTACATGACTTCCACTTTGAAGACACTAGCGGCCGGAAACGTACTGTCCGGATCGATGAGAACCCCCCTCCCTGTGTGAAGGTCCTTGATGGCGATGCCGATCCGCCCCGACAGACCACTCAGGATGGAGACGACCTGGGCTGTGAGCTCAGGATCGGGCTGCCAGGCGGTGGGGCTGAAGCGGCTCGATACGGGTACCGTGATGGGGGTCGCCATCGGTGGTGGCGTGGCAGATGGAGTAGCAGTGATCTCTGGAGTGGATGTTGCCCCCATAGGCGCGATGATCGCGCCGGGGGTCCCGAAGGGCTGCGTCAGTAGTCCCACTAGTGGTGTCGGAACCGGGCGTGGCTCTTGGGCTAGAAAAGGTGAAACAGAGAGATTACGAGCCACGAGAACCAGGCCAGCGAGGCCGATGCCAATCGCTGCCCACCAGAAGGGCCAAGGGGCGCGCTCAGAGGTGCGGCGGGCGAGCCGGCGCGGGGCCTGCGGCATGAAGGTCCTAGGGGAACGCCCCTTCGCCGAGGCATGCCGGTGTCGGAAGGCGCAGCGTCCGGCGATGAGCCCAATAAGTCTAACCGATGGCCCTTATTCGAAAAGCGGCGCAAGTCTGGCTCGGCAGAGGGGCTCAGGGGCTTTCCGGCGTTGTGCCTCCAGTAGAATAGGCTGGCTCGGCCTCTTGACCTGCGCAAGGAGCTGCTTGCTCGGAGCGACGCTGTGATGGAGCCCACGAATTGGGCCGCTGTGTTCAAGTTCTTCCAGCCTGGCCTGCACATCAAACGGTGGATGCTCCTAAGCATGCTGGGGCTCATTTTCGTGAGCCTCGGCATAGCCTACTTGTTCGTGCACCTCTACCGGGCGCAGCCGCTCCCTGAACTGGCAGCGCCTCTAACCCTACAGTTCATCGATCGGCCGATTCGAGGTGGGATCTTTCTTGTCCTGGGCCTAGGGGCTATGGGGCTCGGTCTTTTCAAGCTTAACGAAACCTTCGCCGGGGCCTTTGTGCGCCGAGGACGGGGGAGCCTGCTGGAAGAGATCTTCTCGACTCAGGCCCGGGACCGGGGCCCCAAGATCGTGGTCATCGGAGGCGGGACCGGACTGAGTGTGGCGCTTCGAGGTCTCAAGGAGCACACGAGCCACCTCACCGCGATCGTGACGGTCGCCGACGACGGTGGCAGTTCTGGTCGTTTGCGGCGTGATCTCGGCGTACTGCCGCCGGGCGACTTTCGCAACTGCCTGGTTGCCCTGGCAGACGTTGAGCCGTTGATGGAGACGCTGTTCCAGTATCGCTTCAACAGCGGCTCGCCGGAGCTGGACGGCCACAGCTTTGGCAACCTCTTCATCGTCGCCATGAGTGAGGTCACTGGTAACTTCGAGCGAGCGCTGCAGGAAGCGAGCCGTGTACTGGCGGTGCGCGGTCAAGTGGTGCCGTCAACACTGGGAGACTTGACGCTCTGCGCCGAGCTCGGCGACGAAGTCGTCCAAGGAGAGACGAAAGTATCGGCTAGTACCCGGCCGATCCAGCGAGTGTTCCTCCAGCCGGACAACCCGCCCGCATATCCCGAGGCCGTCAAGGCGATCCATGAGGCCGATTTGGTGGTTGTCGGTCCTGGAAGCCTCTTTACGAGTGTCCTCCCGAACCTGCTCGTTCGGGGGATCGCCGACGCGCTACAGACTAGCCAGGCGGTGAAGGTTTACGTGTGCAACGTAGCCACCCAACCAGGGGAAACGGACGGCTTCGGTATCTCGGATCACATCGCTGCGCTGCTCCGACATTTGCCTCACGGCGAGAACCCCTTCGATTACGTGGTGGTCAACGACCACATTGGTCTTCCCATGCCGGCGAGTGGGAAGGTGGCACCGGTGGCGCCGGACGCGAGAGGCTTGAACGGGCGACTGATTGTGGCCGACGTCGTCGACGAGTCAAACGCCGTTCGTCATGACGCAACCAAGCTCGCCCAGGTTCTCGTTCGCCTCGCAGCGAGGCAACCTTCTACCCCACTCTAGACCGTTCTAGCTATTCCGGACGGGTGTGGAAGCGGAGACGTACGCGGGGCGTTCGGGGGTTCCGACGCTGCCCGACTGGCGTCAGAACTTGCGGCAACTGGATGTCGCATGCCTGGTACAATCGACGGAGGAGGAGAGTCGAGTGCCGCTTCTTCCATATCTGAATGTCGCTCAAATCATTGTTTCCATCGCCTTGATCATCGTCGTGCTCTTGCAGTCGCGAGGGACCGGTTTCGCGGCGGGATTCAGTTCGGATAGCTCGATCTTTCGCACGCGTCGTGGCTTCGAACTGATTCTCTTCCAGTTCACCATTGGCTTGGCCGTCGTGTTCGTCGTTCTGGCGATTACGAGCGTGTTCGTCGTCCGTTTGCAGCTCTAGCCGCAGCAGCCAACGACACCAGCGCACCGGGGCCTGCCCGGACGGCGATCCGCCACGCAGTCCGACGAGGTTGCTAGCAGTCTCATCTGACCCCTCCGCGTCCGGCAGTCCGCGCAAGTTCAGCCGCACCGCAGCTCACGAGCGCTGGAACTTCCGGCAGGGATGTACGCTCAATGTCCTGATGGTCGTGGTGAGCCTTCTGGGCGTGCTCGCGGCCTGCACCGCCACAGGGGGCGAAGAACGTCCCGTTGTCGGCGGCATCTATCGCGAAGGGGTTGTCGGACAGCCCCTTTCACTCAATCCCCTACTCGATCCTCAGGATCCGATTGCCAGGGACGTTGCCCGACTCGCGTTCGCGGGGCTGGTTCGCGTAACCGACGCGGGCGAGATTCAAGGGGATCTCGCGGATCGCTGGCAGACAGGCGACGGCGGGCTGACTTACGTCTTTCATCTTCGGGAGGGTGCACTGTGGCACGACGGACGACCGGTCATCGCCGACGATGTACTGACGACGATCGCGATCCTCCAGGCGCCGGAATACCCTGGTCCCTCGGAGCTTGGCGCACTGTGGCGCCGTGTCCGGGCCGACCGGATTGACGAGCGCACCGTTCGTCTCCAGCTAGATCAACCGTATTCCTCTTTTGTCGAAGCTTGCTCTGTACCGCTGCTTCCCAGCCACGTGTTCTCTTCAACGGAAGCTGCGAACCTTCGCGAGCACCCGGCGAGCTATTTGCCCATAGGTGCCGGCCCGTTTCGCGTGCAGGAGGTGACGCCCCAGGGCGTTCGAATGCTTCGCCACACGGGCTATCAAGGACCGGAACCGCAGCTGGACGAAGTGGTTCTGCGCTTCTTCGCAGATCTGCCGTCAGCTGGAGCCGCCCTCGACGCAGGACTGGTTGACGGGCTGGCCGGACTGAGGCGGTCTCAGCTCAGCGGCCTCGATGGAGAACGGTTCGTGGTTCACGCGGTGCCGCTGTTGGGAGAGCAGGTGATTCTCCTCCTCAACCACCGGAATCCCATCCTCGCAGATCGACGCGTGCGGCAAGCGATCGCGTTGGGAATTGATCGGGAGCAGGCCATCGCCGGTGCACTTCCGGGCGAAGCAATACCGGCGCACGGTCCTGTCCCCTCCTACTCCTGGGCCTATACCCCGTTGGTGGAGACCGCGTCTCATCCCTCCGGCGCGCGGACCCTGCTGGATCTGGCGGGGTGGCTGGGCCCTGGCCCCCGTTTTCAGAGCTTGCGGGCTTTGCGCCTGCAGCTCTCGGTGCCTGTGGACCCTCGGCTGACTTCCCTCGCCGAAGAGATTCGGGCCCAGCTCCAAACGCTGGGGATTCAGGTAGCGCTCGGGCCGGCAAACGACCTTGACCTGTATCGGGAGCAGCTAATCCGGCGAAGGTTCGACCTGGCGCTGATCGGGGTCGCTTTCGGATCGGTCGATCCCGATCCCTACCCGTGGTGGCACTCCAGCGCCGGCTTCAATTTTGCCTCGTACAGCAGCGGCGAAGCCGACCGCCTGGTCGAGGGCGCTCGGCTCGATGGCGATCCCGGCCACCGGCGGGCGTTGCTGGAGGCCTTTCAACGCCTCTGGGTTGACGAGGTGCCAAGCATCGCGGTGGCCCATCCGGTGATGACCTATGTGATGGGGTCCAGCGTACGTGGGGTACGAATGGGCATAGTGCCTGAGCCGGGAGCCCGGCTACAGCACGTCGCAGAGTGGTACTTCCGGACTGAGAATCCGCGAGCCCTGCTAAACTGACCCCTCGCCGACCCTTCTTAGCACTCTGGCAGTGCGAGTGCTAAAATGGCTGAAACTCGATTGGCATGGGCTCGCCCGGCCTGGTTGGACTCAAATACGACAATGTCGACGGAGGGTGCGCTGTGGCCAAGTCTCTAACCCCATTGGGCGATCGCGTCGTTGTGAAGCCGCTGACCCGAGAAGAGGTAACCAAGAGCGGAATCGTGCTTCCGGACACTGCCCAGGAGAAGCCTCAGGAGGGCGAAGTGCTCGCCGTGGGTCCCGGCCGCGTACTGGACACTGGACAGCGGATCCCCATGGAGCTCAAACAGGGTGACCGCGTCGTGTATGCCCGATATGCTGGTACCGAGTTCAAACTCGAGGACGACGAGATGCTGATTCTTAGCGAGCGCGACATTCTCGCGGTGCTCGCAAACTAGGGAGTGGGAGAAGGGTAGATGCCGAAGAAGCAACTGCTTTACAGCGAGCAAGCCCGCGCATCATTGAAGAAGGGGATGGACGTCCTCGCGGACGCGGTCAAGATCACGCTGGGTCCCCGGGGTCGCAACGTTGTCTTGGACCGTAAGTTCGGCCCGCCGACCATCACCAATGATGGGGTCACTATCGCGCGCGAGATTCAGCTGGAGGACCCATTCGAGGATATGGGCGTCCAGTTGCTGAAAGAGGCCGCCACCAAGACCAACGACGTCGCGGGCGACGGGACCACCACGGCGACGGTGCTCGCCCAGGCCATCATCACCGAGGGCTTTCGCAACGTGGCTGCCGGAGCCAACCCGCTGCAACTGAAAAGGGGCATCGAGCGTGGCGTCGAAGCGGTCGTTGCGTCGCTAAAGGAGATGAGTCTGCCGGTCCAGGGCAAGACCGAGATTGCCCAGGTCGCGTCGATTTCCGCTGCGGACCAGGAGATTGGCGAACTGATCGCCGATGTGATGGACAAGGTCGGCAAGGACGGAGTCATCACGGTTGAAGAGTCCAGAACGATGAAGTTCGAGACTGAGTACGTCGAGGGCATGCAGTTCGACCGGGGTTATATCAGCCCGTACTTCATCACCAACTCCGAGCGGATGGAAGTTGTGCTGGATGATCCCTTCATCTTGATCACCGACAAGAAGATCAGCGCGATAACGGATATCCTGCCCTTCCTGGAGCGATTCCTTCCAGTGGCCCGGAACCTGGCAATCGTTGCCGAAGACGTAGATGGCGAGGCACTCGCGACTCTGGTTGTCAACAAGCTCCGCGGCACGGTGAACGTGCTGGCCGTCAAGGCGCCCGGCTTTGGGGACCGCCGCAAGGCCATTCTCGAAGACCTCGCTGTGATCACCGGAGGTCGGGTCATCACCGAGGAGGCCGGCCGGAAGCTTGAGAATACCGAGATCTCCGACCTGGGCCGGGCCCGCAAAGTCACTGCGAACAAAGACAACACCACGGTCATCGAAGGCGTGGGGACGGACGAGGCAATCCAGGCACGCATGCAGCAGATCCGTACCCAGATCGATCAGACGACTTCCGAGTTTGACAAAGAGAAGCTTCAGGAGCGGCTGGCCAAACTTGCCGGGGGAGTGGCCGTCATCCGAGTCGGGGGCGCCACTGAGGTTGAGCTGAAAGAGAAGAAGCATCGTGTCGAGGACGCGCTCTCAGCCACGCGGGCGGCTGTCGAAGAGGGCATCGTCCCTGGGGGCGGCGTCGCGCTCATCAATGGGCTGAAGGCGCTCGAGACTCTGAAGCTCTCCAATGCGGATGAGCAGACGGGGGTCGCGATTCTGCGCCGGGCGCTCGAAGAGCCGCTGCGCCGGATCGCCGCCAATGCCGGGCTGGAAGGCTCGACGATCATCAGTGAGTTGCGGCGGCGGGACCAGCCTCGCCTCGGCTACGACGCGGCCCAGGGCGAGTTCGTTGACATGGTGGAGCGGGGCATTATCGACCCGCTGAAAGTGACTCGAGCTGCGCTGGAGAATGCAGCTTCGGCAGCAGGGATGATTCTGACCACCGAGACCCTAGTGACGGACCTTCCGGAGCCGCAGCCCGCGATGGACATGCACGGTCACGACGACTGGGAATAGCAAGTAGCACACGCACAAGAAAGCGCTTCCCCGGAGGGTGGTGCCAGGAAAGGCGCGGCGGTGCGTCATCTCGGGTGCCGCGAGCCGGAAGGTCCGCGGGTGGGGCTTCGCCTAATTCCAGGCTTCGAATTCAGTGAGGATCTCGGGCTCGCCTGAGGTAACGGCTACCGTATGCTCGAAGTGGGCCGAGAGACTGCCGTCGACCGTGACGGCCGTCCATCCGTCGGGCAGGAACTTGACGTCGGGTGAGCCCAGTGTGATCTGCGGCTCGATACAGATGACCATTCCCGGTCGCAGGAAGGGCCCGCGCCCGGGCGGCCCATAGTGCGGAACGGATGGTGGCTCGTGCATAGAGCGGCCAATCCCGTGGCCGACGAACGCGCGCACCACGTTCATGTCGTGGGCTTCGGTGTATTCCTGGATTGCGTGCGAAACGTCCGATAGGCGATTGCCGGATCGGGCCTGGGCAATCCCTTCGTACAACGCACGCTTGCAAACATCCAACAGTTGCGCCAGCTCGGGACGAATCTGCCCAACCGCGATGGTGATGGCTGTATCAGCGAAGAAGCCCTTGTGGCTCGCGGCCACGTCGAGTGTGACGATGTCGCCCTCTTGGAGCTTCTGCGGTCCTGGGATGCCGTGGACGATGACTTCGTTGATCGACACGCAGATGTAGCCAGGAAAGCGGTTGCTGCCGTGGCCGTAGCCATAGGCGCCAGACTTGAGTTCGAGGTCTCTGCAAAGCTTGGCGGCCAATAGGTCGATCTCCTTCGCCGTGACGCCGGGCTGGACGAAAGCGATCAGATCTCTCATCAGCAGCTTCAGGCGCCGTGCCGCCTCGCGCATGGCATCCAAGTCTCGCGGTGTCTTGATCGGAACGGCATTCTCGCGAGGGGTCTTCAAGGTAACTATTGCGTGGCCCCTTCCCGGATGCCCGCGACTGGGTCCGGCCCATAGCAGCGGCCGAGGTTCTGGCACTCTCCGGTAGCGAAATATAACATAGCTCCGGGAGGCCTCCGGGGGCCGCCCGGCTGGTGGGGAGCCCTAGTCTAGATGCCGCCTCGATATGTCATAGGTCTGATTGGAAACATTGCGGCTGGAAAAAGCACGGTGTCAAGATTGCTCGAGGAGCGCGGTGCCGAGGTGATCGACGCGGACCGCGTGGGCCATGAGCTGTACGCTCCGAATACCGATGTCACAACGGCCGTTGCGACCCGGTTTGGCCCGACGGTGATCGGTTCGAACGGCGCGGTCGACCGCCCCGCGTTGGGACGGATCGTGTTTCAGGACGCCGCGGCTCTCGCGGAGCTTGAAAGCCTCGTGGTGCCGGCGATACGAAAGGCTATTGTTGAACGGATCCTGGCATCGTTGGCCGAAGTCGTCGTCGTCGAGGCCTTCAAGCTGCTTGAAGAGCCTGTGGCCGGAAGAATTGACGCGGTTTGGTTCGTGGACGCGCCCTTGGAGGTTAGACAGAGCCGCCTCATGGCGGACCGTGGCCTCTCGGCGGAAGACGCTCTGCGACGGATCCAGGCCCAGCCGGAGGGTGGAGACAAGAGCCGTCCGGCTGACGTCGTATTGATCAATGATGGCTCTTTGGAGGGGTTAGAGGCGCAGGTGGATGCCGCCTGGGGACTCGTGCTGACGACGTTAGCTGCCCGACACGGATCGCGCTCCGGCGCACCGTGACCGTCGCCACCCCCTCGAGGCTGGGAGAGCCTGGGTCCGGAGAAGCCCCTTCACGGTGGGTTCGGAGCGGCTTCCTGCAGGGGCGGATCGCGGGTACCCCCGAGCAGCTCGGTGCCCAGCACGGGGAGTTGTTCCGCGAAGAAATTCGGGACATTCTGGTGGCTCTGAAGCACCACGTACTCTACGGGCAGAAGGGCTTTGACGGCCTGGCTCTGCGAACGGGCGTACGGACGACTGCCCGGCTAATGGAGCGCCGCATTCCACAGCGCTATCGTAGAGAGATGTCAGCATTGGCTCGTGCCGCGGGCGTCCCCTATTCAGACGTACTCCTGATCAACTGCATCGACGACGTATTCGCGAACCTTTACCAACTCGGAGAGCTATTTGGGCGCCTCGGATGCTCGGCCTTCGCCATCTCAGACGCGCAGGCCGATGGCGGTCGGCTGATCTGTGGCCGCAATCTCGACTATTTCATTCAGAGCGCGGTTGGGGAGGACGTGTGGGCCGCTACCTCCTACATGCGCGAGCATGTGGTTGCCATCGAGTACCGGCCGTCGACCGGACGCTCTTTCGTCTCGGTTGGGTGGCCGGGCTTCATTGGCGTGGCGACTGGCATGAATCAGGCGGGATTAGCCCTGGGGTCGCTCACCGTCTCGGCTCGCCGGAACTGGCCATTCGCGACGCCTGCCACGCTCACGTATCGGATGGTTCTGGAACAGGCCGAGAGTCTCCAGGGAGCCGTTGACCTCATCCGGCGCTCGTCCAGGACACAGGGCAACAACGTGCTTGTCGGCTCGGGCGGTGAGGGTCGCGCGGTTGTGGTCGAGTACACGCCTTGGGAGTTCGCGATCCGTGAGCCTGACCGGGGCCGAATTTGCACAACGAACCATTTCGTGGCACCGCGGCTGGAGCGGCGGAACCGGAGCGGAGTGCCGGGCAGCTCTGCCGAGCGGATGGCCCGGTTGGGCGAGCTGTGCGTCAGTGCCTCGGCAGAGGTCGAATCGGCGGGGGAATTCCTAGTCGATACGGCCCTCCGGAATCCTGAAGCCAATGAGTACTGCGCGGTGCAGAATCCTTGCACCATCTATGGCGTCGTCTTCGCTCCAGACGAGAGCTGTCTCTGGCTTCGCGTGGCAGACCGAAGTGACCGGCCGTTCGAACGAGTTCGGCTGGGCTAGCCCGACGAGACAGCTGCTCTGCGGCCACAGGAAACCTCATCGTCATGCGGCAGCCGACCCCCTGATCGGAGCGCCTGCCGGGAGCGGCGCACGTCTCTGGCCGGCCGCCTCTTCCATTCGCGGCCCCTTCCAGGCTGAGGACGGCAATCCCCCTAGAGGCGGCCTTTCAAGATAGCAGCGCTCGAGCGGGTCATGCCCGGGACCGAGGCGATTTCCTCCACCTGGGCGTGGCGGATGCCCTCCACCGAGCCGAAGCGGGTCAGCAACGCTTTCTTCCGCTTCGGCCCTACTCCCGGGACTTCGTCAAGGGCGGAGCGCAGCGCTCCCTTGCCCCGGTTCTGGCGGTGATAGGTAATGGCGAAGCGGTGGGCTTCATCGCGGACCCGCTGCAGCATGAAAAGAGCCGCTGATTCACGTGGCAGAACGAACGGATCACCGCGACCGGGGAGGAATATCTCCTCGCGCTCCTTCGCGAGCCCTATGAGCGGTATCTCCAGCTCGAGCTCCCGAAAGACCTCGACGGCGGTGCTGAGCTGGCCTTTGCCGCCATCGATCACCACTAGATCTGGGATCACGTTCCATTTCTCGTCGGCCTTCTGGACTTCGTGGGGCAGCAGCTGCGCCTTCACGAGATGTCCGAATCGGCGCCGGAGGACTTCGCGCATCGACGCAAAGTCGTCGTTGTGGTCGACGGTCCGAATCCGGAAGCGCCGATATTCGGACGGTTTGGGCTTCGCCTGTTCCAAAACGGACATGCTGGCGACCGTGAACGCTCCCTGGACGTGCGAGACGTCGTAGCATTCCACGCGATCCGGCACGGTCGGAAGGCCGAGCGCCTCTTGCAGCTCCAGCATGGCGCCCGTAGTGCGCTGCAGGTCGTTGACCCACTCCAGCACCAGTTGCTGGAGGATCTCGCCAGCGTTCCTGGCGGCCAGCGCGACCAGTCGCAGGCCTTCGCCTCGCCGCGGAATAGTCAGCCTGACAGGGTGCCGCGCCGAGTCGGCGACCCAATCCCGAAGGGCGCGCTCATCTGAAGGATGGCTGGGAAGCACGATGCAACGGGGTATCCGTGCCGAGCCTGCGTAGAATTGGAGCATGAACGAGTTCAGCAGCTCAGGGGGCCCCTCTTCCTGCGCGTTTTGGAGCACGAAGTGCTCCCGGCCCACCATGCGGCCTCCCCGCATGAAGAAGACCTGCACGCAGGCGGTGGTGCCGTCTTGGGCCAGTCCGATCACGTCTTCGTCTTCGCGCGTGGTAGTCGCCACGGCCTGCTGCTCGACGACGCGCTCGGCGGCTTTGAGACGGTCCCGCAATGCCGCCGCCTGTTCGAATTCGAGCCGCTCCGACGCTGCCTCCATCTCCTGTCGGATCTCTTTCAGCACGCTGTCGGAACGACCTTCCATGAACCGAACGACGCGGTCGATCTGCCCCCGGTACTGTTCGCTGCTAATCGCACCGATACACGGCGCCGGGCAGCGGTGGATGTAGTAGTAGAGGCACGGCCGCGGGTCGATCCCTGTGATTTCCTTGGTGCAGAGGATATAGGGGAAGAGACGGTTGAGCGTGTCCATTGTCTGGCGCACCGATTGAGTGTTCGTGAACGGGCCGAAGTACCTGGCGCCGTCCGCCGCGGCCTTTCGCGCGATCTCGATCCGGGGCCACTCGTCCTGCACGGTGATACGCACGTAGGGATAGTGTTTGTCGTCGCGCAGGACGACGTTGAACTTCGGACGCTCGGTCTTGATGAGGTCGGACTCCCACTGGAGAGCCTGAACGGGCGAGCCCGTGACGATGTACTCGATGTCGGCAATCTGGTTGACGAGCGCGGAAGTCTTCCCCCCCCGGCTGGCGGAAAAATAGGACCTCACCCGCGAGCGCAGCGAGGTCGCTTTGCCCACGTAGATAGTTCGCCCCTCGCGGTCCTTGAACTTGTAGATTCCGGCGACGGGCGGGAGCGCTCTCACCTTTTGGGCGACTTCGTCGTTCGCTGTCGGTGCCGTCATGAGGCTTCAATTATGGATGTTCCATATGCATGTTCGACTTTCCTGGGGCGGACATGCCTGGGAGTGCCGTAGGTCACCAGAGCGAGTTCCTTCTGGCCGGACAGTACTCGGTGCTCCCCACGAGGACTCGCACTTGGTCCTTGTTGATTGGGACTAGAGACCTCCCTACACTGACCCGTGAGTTGATGCCAGGTGAGGTAGAGGTTGCCTGAGAAATGAAGCTGAAAGAGCTAGCGCCTCGCCTTGGCGCGCACGTGGTGGCCGGACCGGAGATCGAAGTTACGCGCGTCGTTTATGACTCGCGGCGCGCCCAGTCCGGCGACCTCTTTGTGGGTATTCCGGGAGCCAAGATCGACGGGGCTGAGTTCGCCTCGCAGGCTGTTGAGCGCGGTGCCGCGGCCGTCGCGGCTGAGCGGGCGCTGGCAGTTCCCGATCACGTCGGCATGCTGCTCGTGCCGAGCGCGCGGCGGGCCCTGGGTGAGAGTGCGAGCGCGTTGCTGGGGAACCCCTCAGAAAGGATGCGAGTCGTTGGCGTCACCGGCACGGATGGTAAGACCACGACCGCACGGCTCACGGCGGGCGTTCTGGGTGCATCGGGTCGGCGCGTCGGCTGGTTGACCACCGTGGACATGGCCATCGCGGATGTTATTTTCCCGAATCCATTTGAGCGGACGACGCCCGAGGCCTCGGATTTGCAGGAAGCGCTGGCCAACCTCGTGGGTGGTGCTGTGGAGGATGTTGTCGTGGAAGTCAGTTCGCACGCGCTGGCGCTCGAGCGAGTGGCGGGGTGTGCTTTCGACGCTGCCGTTTTCACCAATCTCGCGCCTGAACATCTGGACTTTCATGGAACCATGGAGGCATATGCCGAAACGAAAGCCCGGCTGTTCGCATCGCTGGATAGCCCGACTGCCAAGCGATGGAGCCGCATGGGCGTGGTGAATGCTGATGACCCGGCGAGTGTGACTATGGTCGCCTCGAGTCCCGCCGGAATTGTCAGCTACGCTGTGGACGCTCCGGCTGACGTGAGAGCGGAGAAGATCAGGCTGGGGCCTGATTCCACGTCCTTCAACCTGGTCACGCCCATTGGCGAAGTGTCTGTCTGGACTCCTCTTCGCGGGCGACACAACGTGTACAACTTCCTTGCGGCTGCTGCCGTGGGGCTTGGCTGGGGCGTAGGCCTGGAGGCCATCGCCCAGGCGGCGGAAGCCGCATCGCTCCCGCCGGGGCGTCTACAGCGGGTTGACCGGGGTCAGCCATTTGAGGTTATTGTCGACTTCGCCCACACGCCTCAGGCACTGGGGGCAACCCTGGCAACGCTACGGGATTGGACCAGCGGCCGGCTATACTTGGTTTTCGGCATGGCCGGTCGTCGCGACGCGCGCAACCGGCCACTTATGGGTAGGGTCGCCGCGCAGGGGGCGGACTTTTTCTTCATCTCATTGGACGACCCAATCGACGAGGACCCGGTGCAGATTGCCCGGGAGGTGGGTGCCGGTGCCCAGGCCGCGGGGGCGATCGAAGGAACTGGCTATGCGGTGCAGTTAGACCGGCGGATCGCGATCCAGTCCGCACTGAAACTCGCGCGTCCGGGTGACACGGTAGTGCTGGCAGGTAAAGGACACGAGGCGCGCATGCTGATCGGGGACCGCTCCGAACCTTGGAGCGATCTGGGCGTTGTCACGGAGCTTCTGGCTCAGCTCGGGTACTCGTCATGACCGAAGAGGCACGAGAAACCACCGAGATCGATGGGGTTTCGCGGAATCAGTCGCATGTGAGGCGCTTCGAGCGGCTCAACACAGCTTCGGCGATCGTCATCACCCTCGTGGGTCTGGCGTTCTCGATCGCCTTGCCCCGCGCTGATGGCTCGGTATCCGGCATTCTGGCGGTGACTCTCGGGCTGGCGGCATTCACGGCCGCGTGGCGCCGATGGCTACCGCAGGAACGCCGCGGGTCTGCCTCGTGGTTCCAGGAAAGTGCCATGCAGTCCGTGGCCGTCGCGGGACTGGTCATGTTCTCTGGCGGTGCGGAAAGTCCCGCCCTCTTCCTCTTCTATCCCCCGCTGGTGCTCTCAGGTCTACTCGCGGGGCGGCGGGCAAGTCTGGTGACGATCGGGGTGGCCACGGCGGGCTTTCTCCTCGCGAGCTCTCTGCCCGATCCTGGTGGAATTGCGATCCGCTCGGTGGACTGGTGGGCTGATCTTGCGGCTTTGTGGGTCGTGGGCGTCACTGCTGCTCTGCTCGGAGCTGAGTTTGGTAGGACTCAGAAGGAGATGTCCGAGGAAAAGGAGCGCGCCGAACGGTTTTCGAGCGTTGACTGGCTGACCGGGCTCTACAACCGGCGGCACTTGGAGTTCATTCTTCCGCAGGAAATCGCTCGTGCTCGCCGTCACGAGCGACCAGTCTCACTGATGATCGTGGACGCGGACCACCTGAAGGAAGTGAACGATAACCTGGGGCACCTCATGGGCGATCAGCTACTGATCCACGTGGCGGAAGTTCTCTCGGCACAGGTCCGGCTGGTTGATACGGTGATCCGGTTTGGCGGAGACGAGTTTGCCGTAATCATGCCCGATACAGGTGTCGAGGGCGCAAGTATTCCCGCCGAGCGTATCCGGGCCGCGATGTCCGGATACGCGCTGACCGCCAGCGGGATAACCGTGAAAGCCAGCATCAGTGCCGGCTTGGCATCATTTCCCGAGGACGCCGACGATGGACCGGCTCTGGTTGCGTGTGCTGATGCAGCACTTTACGTAAGTAAGCGAAATGGCCGCGATCGTGTGACCCTGTACCGGCCTGAGTATGAGGGCGTCACGGAGCCGGTCGGCCGCGGGTAGCCGACGAGGCAGTGCCCCTTCGGGTAGTGTGAGCATGGGCCGAGGGTCAGAAAAACCGGGCGACAAGGCGAAGTCTGTCCTGCTGCTTGCGGCCACGCTGCTCGCGACCTCCTGCAACGGTTCCCCCTTCGGGCCCTCCGACCGGGTCGGCGATCAGCGGGTGCAGGATCAGGGCAAGGTTCTCGTCATGGCTGCCCGCGGTGAGCCTGAGACTGTCGCAGCGCGGGCCTTGACGCCGCTCACGGGTTCCCAGACGGCATCAATCCCGCGCCTGCTCAACGCAGGATTGATGCTCCTCGATGGCCAGGAGCTTGCCCGGGCCTATCTGGCTCAAGAAGGCCCCCAATTGCAAACGGATAGCTGGCGCGTACTCCCCGACGGGCGGATGGAGACGAGCTACGTGCTCCGCCCCAATCTCAACTGGCACGATGGGACACCCCTTTCCGCCGAGGACTTTGTATTCGCGTGGCGCGTCTATTTGCGCCAGGCGACTCGCCAAGCTCCGGACGCGCCTTTCAGCGCGATGGAGGAAGTCGTCGCGCCGGATCATCGGACGGTCTTGATCCGGTGGAGAAGCCTACATCCGAAAGCCGGGAGCCTAGAAGCCCGCGATCTGCAAGCGCTTCCGCGACACAAGCTTGAGTCGCTCTTCGATGACGGCGAGGTGCTAGCCCGCGCTAATTTCTGGACGACTGAATACGTCGGTCTCGGCCCGTATAAGCTGGGGCGCTGGGAGTCAGGTGCGTACCTAGAAGCTGTCGGCTTCGAGGGGCATGCCTGGGGCCGGCCGAGAATCCCCAGAATCAAGGTGCTCTTCATGTCAGATTTCGATGCGGTGCTCGCTGCCCTCGTAGCGGGGGAGGCCCACGTCGCGCTCGAGGACTCGCTGCGGTTCCAGCAGGGCTCCGCGCTCGGCCACGAATGGGCAGCCCAAAACGGGGGCACGGTGCTCATGGTGCCGAACCGTTGGCGCCACGTGGAAATACAGCATCGGATCGAATATGCGAATCCGCGGTCGCTTTCTGACCTGCGGGTAAGGAGAGCGCTGGCCTACTCGGTGGATAGAGCGGCCATTAATGAGGCGCTATTCGGCGGGGAAGCAATCTTGGCGGACAGCTTTCTCTCGCCCCAGGTGGGCTACTATCCGATGGTCGAACCATCGCTCGCGAAGTATCCGCACGATCCACGACGGGCCGAGCGCCTCATGGAAGAGGCTGGCTACACGAAGGGAGGTGATGGGATCTTCTCCCGAGCATCCGACGGTCCGTTTGTCGGCGAGGTCCGAGTGACTGCGACCCAGCTGGCCGAGGCTGAGGTTGCGATCATGGCTGATTCCTGGAGGCGAGCCGGTTTCGATCTTCGTGACGTGCTCGTTCCACCGGCCCAGTCCCGCATGGGCGAGGTCAGGGCCGGGTTTCCGGCGCTGTACGCTGTTGGCGCGCCTGTAGGGGAGAGCGTGCTGGCGAGCTTCTCCACCGCTGCTCTCGCCACGGCGAAAAATGGTTGGACCGGTTCGAATCGCAGCGGCTGGACGAACTCTGAGTACGATCGGCTCCTCTTGAGCTTCCAGCGGGCGCTGAACGCGGACGAGCGAGTGAGCCACATCGCTCAGATGGCACGGCTCTTGGGCAGCCGCGTAGCGGCCATCTCCCTGTATTTCACCCCCAGCGTGGTCGCTTACGCGGCAGGGATCGAGGGGCCGCAGCCCTTCGCGCCGGAGAGCGACTTCACGTGGAACGTCCATACGTGGGAGATGAGGTGAGGGGAAGCATAACTTGGGCCGGACACGCGGGGGAGCCTCCCTATCGCGGGGAGGGGCAAGCCCCATGCTCAATATGGTAGGCCCAGTCTTCGGGAAAGAGCCGGACTGCCGTCATGAGCGGCGGGAATGGCATGGAGATAAGGCCGCAGAAGCCCTTGCCCTGGCTGAAGGCGGCCAGTTTCGGGATCTGGTCAAGCATCGCCTGACTACCCCGGCCGGTGCGAATTGAGGACGTGATCCGAGCCAGCGCGTTGGTCTCCATCTGACAGGTTGGGCACTGGCCACAGGATTCTTCCTGGAAGAACTGAGCGATGCTGTCCAGGATCTCGACGACGCACTCGCTCTCCTCGATGACGCGGAGTGCGCCGCAGCCGAGCGCGGAGCTCAGCGCTGTCAGCGGCTGCCGATCCATTCGGACTTCGAGATCTGTCGCCGTTACCAGCCCGCTGGACGGGCCGCCAGGCATGACTGCCTTGACCGCGTTCCCGCTGGCCAGTCCCCCGCCATGCTCCTCGATCAGCTCTCGGAGAGATAAGCCGATGGGGGCTTCAACGACGCCAGGACGACGCAAGTTTGCGGGAAGAGTGAAAAGCATCGTGCCGGGGTTGTCCTCGGTGCCTTGTCGTCGGAACCAGTCCGCGCCGCGGAGCAAGATTGCGGGAATGTTGGCGAACGTTTCTACGTTGTTCACTACCGTCGGCTTCCCGTGGAGGCCTGCGGTAGTCGGAAAGGGAGGCTTCTGGCGGGGAAGCGGCTCGCGGCCCTCGATGACCCGTATCGCTGCTGAGTCCTCACTGGCAACGTATTGTTGTGGGGCCGCCTGGATTCGGACCTGCAGCGGGTGGCCGGATCCGGCGACGTTCTCGCCAAGCATGCCGGCTTCGGTCGCTTCTCCGATGGCTCGCTCGATCTGGCTAGCGGCGTGCTCGTAGGTGGAGTTCACGTAGACGAAGGCTTCCTCCGCACCTATTGCGTACGAGGCCAGGAGCAGGCCCTCAAGGATGCGGTGGGGATAGTCCTCCATGAGGATGCGATCCTTCCGGCTGCCGGGCTCGTCCTCCCCCCCGTTGGCAACGACGTAGCGCGTGGCTTCGACCTGGCTGGCGGCGAGTGACCATTTGAGGCCAACGGGGAAGCCGGCGCCTCCGCGACCTCGGAGCCCGGAGGCTTGGACGGCCTCGAGAACGCTCAGGGGACCCGTGGTCACTGCCTTCGTGAGAGCTTCGTACCCTCCCTCGGCTCGATACTCATCGAAAGTCTGGGGGCCCGTGCCCAACTGCTTCGTGAGCAAGACTCGGTCCACGTCAGAAGCTAGGGACGGGTCCGCGGGTCACGTGGAAACCGACCTGGCGCGGAGTCTTCGTCACAGAACTCCATGGACTTCCCGGCCCTGAGTTCGGGGAGGTGTCCGTCCGATTTCGATGGGCCTCGACGCGGGTCTTCCTCTCACTAGCCTGAAAATAGGCAGGTTTTCATTGCCAGTGGTGCCCCGAGGGGCATGGGAATCTAATCGTCACTAATCGAGGATGCCCGCGTCGAGGATCTCCAGGATCAAGTCGCGCAGCTCGGGATCCACGCTTGCGGCCAGGCGGTCTGCTCGGGGCCCACCCAGGATGTGATTTGCGATGGCTTCAGCGTCTTCCGGTTGCACCTGGGCGTACCAGGTGCCCTGTGGGAAGAGAACGATATTGGGACCTTGGGGACAGCCTCCAAAGCACATGTAGGGCCGGACCTCAACCGGGCTGCCCGCATCCCGCAACCGCCGTGCGATCTCCTCCCCGATGGGGATCGACCCCCGCTGCGCGCAGTCAATGTTGTGACAGACGAGACATCGCTCGATCTTTTCGCTACGCGGCACCGAGTATCCTCGAAGGGCCTCCGAGCAAATGCTGACGGTACTGCCAGGGATCAGGGAGTACAAGCGCAAGGCTCGCGGTCCCGGAAGCGAACGCGGGATGGCGAACCGAGATTATGCCCTGGAACGCGCTGACCTTATTTCTTGTAGTCCCACTCGTGAACGTTGGGCGTGACGATCTGGCCGACCAGTTGGGGTCCGCTCACTCCCTCCACCATCAAGATCGGCACGGTCACCCAGTACCACATCAAGGAGTGCAGGTCCGTCATCTGCAACGTGAGGTTCTGCCGATGCAGCTCCCGCGCCTGTCGGTCGTCGATGGTAACGAAGATCTTCTCGAGCACGTCGTCCACCGCGGGGTTGCTATAGCGTCCCCGGTTGTTGCCAGTCCAACGATTTTCCTGCCGTGGAATGGTACTGGAGTGACTTCGGAGGCCGATGTACGAGCCGCCGCCAGCCGTGTGGAACGAGGCCCCCGTCCGGGTAGCCAGGTACTCGTTGTTGTCCTGCTCAGCCGTAGTGAGGACGTGGATATCCAGGTTCACGCCAATCGCTTTCCAGTAGTCCTGGATGATCGAGGCCTGCTTGAACGGGCCGTCGCCGCGCCGCGTCAGGACCTGGTAGCTGAACCGTTCACCGCTGGGCTGGTGCGCCAGGATCCCGTCCGCCCCCTTCGTCCAGCCCGCCTGGGCCAGCAACTGCTCGGCACGGCGCACGTCGTACGGGTATTCGAACTGCGGGCTTCCGTTCCTGGGATCGAGGTCAGACACGTACGGGTAGTACTCGCTGTTCCGGTGGTAGAAGATGTACGCGACCTCGGAGTAGCCCAGGGTCATCACGTCATTGAGATCCTTGCGGTTCACGGCCTGGAGGAGTGCCTGCCGGACCGGCTGGAGGGTCATGCCGTTGACCGGTCGGGCGTACTGCGGGTCCAGCATGATCTCCCAGGTCTCGGCCCCGTCCCGGGTCTGGACCAGAACCTGGTTCTTTGACCCTTCCTTTTCCCAGCGGTCCTTTATCTCCAGACCCAGTGAGATGTCAACGTTCGGGGGTGCCAGGACATCGACCGCGCCGGCGAGGATGTTGGCCACCATGGTGTTGGGATCGGGGATGATCTGGAGGATCACGCGGTTCAGTTTGGCTGGACCCTTGTAGTAGTCGTTGAAGCGCTCGAACTCGATGTGAGAGCCTCGCTCCCAGTTCACGAGCTTGAATGGTCCGGTACCGACGTACTCCGTAGTGAAGAACCGCTGCTGGCCCAGACCAGCCGGGTCCTTGAGGTAGAGGTCATTCAGGAGATGCTTTGGCAAGGGGACGAGTCCGGTTCCACTGACAACGGTCACGTTCACTGAGCTCCAGCGGGTCACAAACGTGTAGTTATCGAGGGCCGTCGCGTCCGCGAGCAGCCTTTCCAGGCCTGCTCCGGTGGGTAGCCCTGATGCCTCCGGATCGTTCCGCACCTTGACTGCAAACTCGAAATCCGCTGCCGTGACAAACGTGCCGTCATGCCATCTGGCATTGGGCACGATCTTCCACGTCATGTCCATGGTGCCATTAGGGTTGATCACCCAGGTCCCACTGGCCGCGTCGGGGACCTCAGCAGCGAGCAAGTTGGCGTACCCGCCTCCGGCGGCCGACCGCCGCACCCCGTCCTGGGCCAGTGGGTTCAGGTTGCCGATACCGCCGGCCGTGGGGGATCCTGACTCGCGGGTTATGCGCGTGTCCCAACTGGCCGGCTCCTGCCCGATAGCGACCTTGACACTCTTGAATGCTTCCGGCACCCTGTCGCCTTCTTGCCCGGTTCCAGCTCCGGTCGGCTGGCCCGGTGCGCAGGCGGTCAGAACCAGTAACCCCACGATCGTCCCAATGCAGAGACTCTCATGTGCCCGGCTCATTTTGGCTACCTCCTTGCGGATTCCTCTCTTGCGCGATCCTGGCATCGCGAAACGTGGCCTCCAAGTAAGGCGTCAGGCGCGAACCGTGCCCGGGCTTGGCGCCAGGCTGAGGTGCTCGGCGAACCAGTTGAGTGTATCGACGTAGGCCTCGACGGCGGCGTCACGATTGTAGGCGCGACCGGTGTCGTTGTGGAACGCATGCGGTGCGTTGGGATAGATCTTCATCGAGTAGGTCTTGCCGCTGGTATCCAGGGCTGCCTGCAGGTCCGGAATGGATGCATTGAGACGAGTGTCAAGCTCTCCGTAGACCCCGAAAACGGCCGCCCTGATCTCGGATACGCCCACGAGAGGCGGAGCGCTGCCGTAATAGGGGGCGGCAGCGATCAGGTCCGGATAGATCGTGGTGAGCTCCCAGATGACGCCGCCTCCGAAGCAGTAGCCGGTGGCCGCGAGCTTGGTCGAATCGACCGCTGCGTCCTGTCTGATGAAGTCCAATGCGGCCGCGAAGTCGCGCGCGTTCTGGCGAGGCGAAAGCCGCGAAAAAGTGGCTCGCACCTCGTCGGGTGATAGCTCGGACGTTGGAGGACCGAACCGCGACGGCAGGTCCGGCGCTATTGCGACGTAACCCTGGAGCGCGTAGCGCCGGGCCACGTCCTGAATGTGCGCGGTCAGCCCCTGGTTCTCATGGCAAATGGCGATTCCGGGGAAACCCGCCCCTTCCGTGGCCGTAGCCGGCCAGGCGACGTAGGCGTGAAGTTCCGCACCGTCGTCGCTGGGATACGAGGACCAGCCGGTGGCAACCGCCGGGTCATCTTCGGGAACGTGGAATGGCGAGGTCTGGTCTTGCGCGGTGGCGGGAGCTGCCCGGGCTGGCGTCACTGAAGTGCTGAGGGCCGCGGCGACCGAGGAAGCGACTCCGAGCAATGAGGCGCGACGCAGAAACTCCCGCCGGTTGATCCACCCGTCTCGATAGTGCTCCAGTTCTTCTTCAACCAGATACTGCTGGACCTCGTTCACTCTTCTCCTCCCAACCGCACGAGAAACGACCAGCCGCCCCTAGCTGCCCCTGGGCGGCTTTCAGGAACTTGCGTCCGTGTTTCTACGATAGAGGGCCCCTGCCGCGCTTTCAGCAGGGGCCCTTTCTTACGGATATTTTAGGAACGGTTCGAGGTCAGCTCCCGCTGACGGCGGCGAGCACGCGCTCGGGCGTGAGCGGCGCCTGCGTGACCCGGGCTCCGGTCGCGTCTGCGACGGCATTCGCGATGGTGGCCGCGACCGGAATGTTGGCGGTCTCTCCAACGCCCTTGGCACCAAACGGTCCGTAGGTGGAGGGGACTTCAACCAGCTCGACCGTCAGCTCAGGGACGTGAGGGGACGTGGGAAGCAGGTACTCCCAGAGGTTGGCGTTCAGGTTCACCCCCTGGTCCGAGAGCAGCTCCTCGCTGAGAGCATAGCCGAGGCCGAAAACCACCCCACCCTCGATCTGGCCCTTGCAGGCGAGCGGATTGAGCGCTCGTCCCACGTCTTGCGACGTGTAGTACTTCTGGACATCGATCTGGCCGGTCTCGGGATCAACGAACACCTTCGCGACGTGGCAGGCGAAGCTAGGAGCATCCACGACCTCAGACCGCTCGTGGCCTTGCTCGATGATCTCGCGCTCGCGCTCTTCCGCGCCGGTCCCGATGATGGGGCCGGCCGACGAGGCTCCCGCCGCCTGAGCGATTTGGGCGACCGTCACCTTCCTGGCCGGGTCGGAGCGAGCGAAGATCTCCCCCTCCCGGACATCGAGCTCCTCCTCGTCGACCTCGAGCCGCTCGGCGGCGAAACGGAGCAGCTTGCGACGGGCATCGGTCGCAGCCTGACGGACCACGTTGCCAACGCGATACGTCGTCTGGCTGCCGCCGGTCCCCTGCTCCTGGGGTGTGGCCTCAGTGTCGGCGGCGATCACGCTGACCATTTCGACTGGGACGCCGAGTACCTCGGCGGCGACCTGCGTGACGATGGTCCACTGGCCGCCGCCCTGATCCGCCACCCCGCTGGTGACCACGACGCTGCCATCGACGTCGATCTTCACCGTGGCCGCGCTCGCGACCCGCGCGGGATTGGGATGGAGGGCCCAGAGCGAGAGTGCCACCCCCACGCCCTGGTTCCGCCCCTTCTCGCCTAGCTCCCGGGCCATCCAATCGCGCGCTTTGGCGATGCACTCCTGAAGGCCGACGTTGCGCAGAACGCCGTGTCCGGATGGGGCGGTGTCCCCGTCCCCGAGGGCGTTCTTGATGCGGAAATCGAGCGGATCCATGCCCAGCACGTGGGCCAAATGGTCCATGTGGGACTCGGTCGCGAAGCTGGTCTGGGGACCGGCGGGCGCCCGGACGTGGCCGGCCGGAGAGGAGTTCGTATAGGCGGACGTCGCGACCACGCGGGCGTGAGGGATGCGGTAGGCGCCGAGGAGGACACCGGCGCTGTTGGCCCCGCCGGCCCCGCTGTCGTCAACCCCGCCGACGTTGTAGAGCAACGTGCCTTCCATGGCGGTCACCGTTCCGTCGCGGCGAACTCCCATCTTGAGCCTGATGACGCACGAGGCGCGGGACGTCATCGCGGTGAGTTCTTCGAGGCGGGAGAGGGCCAGGCGCACCGGCCGACGTGCCTTGCGAGCCAGCAAGGCCACGATGGGCTCGATGAACGCCGCCCCTTTGCCACCAAAGTCTCCGCCCACAACGGGGGAGATCATGCGGATTCGCGAGACCGGTTCCCCCAGGGTGTCGGCGACGCTCTGGCGCTCGCCGAACGGCGCCTTGGTGGCGGCCCAGACCGTTATCCGGCCGGTGCCATCCACTTGCGCAATGGCGGCGTGCGGCTCGGTAAAACCCTGGTACTGTCTCGGGGTCCGGTAGACTGCCTCGTAGGTGAGGAGGCCGGGCTCATTGAATGCCTCCTCGACGTTCCCCACTTCGTGGACCACCTGGTTCCGCATGTTGCCCTGGCGTTTTGACGTGCCCGGGTCGATGTACTGGGCCAGGTCCGGATGGAGAATCGGAGCGTCCGGCGCCAGGGCGCGTTCGGGATCAAACACCGCCGGCAGGAGCTCGTATTCCACCTGGATGAGCTGGATTGCCTGTTCCGCAATCTCCTCATTAGCCGCGGCCACGGCGGCCACCGGCTCGCCGACGTAGATCACCTTCTCGCGGGCGAGCGCGTGGCGGTCCTTGATGAAACGGCCGATACGAATGGGGGGGACGTCTTTTCCGGCAACCACGGCATACACGCCCGGCAGAGCTTCCGCCGCGCTGACATCTATGGACACGATCCGGGCGTGAGGATGTGGGCTGCGGAGCACCCGGGCTTCGAGGGTGCCGGGCAGACGCACGTCCCCGGCGTAGGCCGCGTTCCCGGTGGCCTTGAGGTAGGCGTCCTGCTTGAGGATCGGCTGACCGATGGCGTGGAGCTCAGTGGTTGCGGTCATGCTCAGCTCCTTTGGAGCGCGCCGGCGGCGGCTTCCACGGCTTCGAAGATCTTGATGTAGCCCGTACAGCGGCAGAGGTTGCCCTCCAGGGCATCCTTGATCTCATCACGGGAAGGGCGCGGGTTCTCCGCCAGGAAGGCGGTAGCGGCCATGATGAATCCCGGAGAGCAGTAGCCACATTGGATGGCGCCGTACTCGACGAAGGCTGTCTGGACCGGGTGCAGCTCGTCGCCCCTGGCAAGTCCTTCGATCGTCGTGACCTCGGCGCCCGCGGCCTGAGCGGCCAGCATCAAGCACGACTTGACCGCCCTGCCGTCGACCAGAATCGTGCAGACGCCGCAATTGCCGGTGCGGCACCCTTCCTTAGTGCCCGTGAGGTCGAGCTCATCTCGCAGCAGGCGTTGCAGGGTCCAGTACGGCTCCACCTCGAGAGTTTGTGCGCGGCTGTTGAGGACCATGGGAACGGAAATCTTCACGGCAGCTCCTTGGAAAGGAAAATAGAGGCCCAGCATTGTAGTCGGGCCGGCCTGCTACTTAGTAGAAAGGCGGCCCGCCTGGCGCAGCCGCCTCCTGGGAGGGGGTGTGCTGTCCGCCCGGCCTGCCTATCTGATATAGTGGTGATCGTGGTACTGTAACGGCTGCCCAGCCCAATGCAGGGTACGGGCAGGACTTCCCTTTCCGGGCTTTCCTCCCCTCTCCTCTTCCGTGGTGAAATGCGCTGACCGTTCGGCCAACTTTCTGACCGAGGAGTCAGCGCGTGTATACCGATAAGACCCTAACCTGTCGCGATTGCGGACAGACATTCGCCTTCACAGCCGGCGAGCAGGAATTTTTCGCCAGCCGCGGGTTCCAGAACGATCCCAGCCGCTGCACGTCCTGCCGAGCGGCGCGCAGTCAGAGCGGCGGCTCCGGCTATTCCGGCGGGGGCTATGAGCCCCGCGAGCGGCAAATGTTCCCAGCCGTGTGCTCGGATTGCGGCAAGGATACCCAGGTCCCGTTTCAGCCCCGGACGGACCGGCCCGTCTATTGCTCGGATTGCTTCGAAACCCATCGTCCTCGGGCCGACGCTTCGCGAGGTGCCCGTTGGTAGAGAAAACGATGACGTTCGCTGACCTCGGAATTCAGCGGACGCCCGCTGCCTTGCTGGCGAAGCAGGGCATTACGGTCCCCACCCCGATTCAAGAGCAGGCTATTCCAGCGATGCTAAACGGACGCGACGTCGTGGGACAGGCGCGGACCGGCTCGGGGAAGACCCTGGCCTTCGCATTGCCGATTCTGGATCTCTGCGACCGCCGCCGACCGGGAGTGCAGGCGCTGGTGCTGGTGCCGACTCGCGAGCTCGCCCTCCAGGTGGGCGACGTGATTGAAAAGCTGGCGCCCAACGCCGGTTTGCGGATGACGCTGCTCTACGGCGGGCACTCCGCGACTCCGGAACGGCAGGCACTCGCCCGCGGGCCACAGATCGTGGTGGGAACGCCGGGCCGCGTTATCGATCATCTCCAGCAGCGGAACCTCTCACTGCGGGATCTGCGGATGTTGGTCCTCGATGAGGCGGACGAGATGCTGGATCGTGGCTTCGCTCCGGACGTGGAGCGCATCATCTCGCAGGCTCCGACCAATCGCCAGACGGCGCTTTTCTCGGCTACCGTTCCGAGCTGGGTGGCTTCGACCGCGGCCCGCTACCTGATAGATCCGGTCACGGTGCGCGTCGATGTCGAGCTGGAAAGCCCGCCGGAAATTGATCATCTCGTGTACGAGGTGGAGGCGGGCGCGAAGCTCGATACGCTGATGGGGCTACTGGATCGCCGGAGTGACGGTCCCGTCCTCGTCTTTGGACGGACGAAATATGGCGTCGCCCGGCTTGCCCGCCAGCTGGATCGTCTAGGCTATCCGGTGTCAGCGCTTCAGGGCGATATGGGGCAACACGCCCGCGAGGCCGTGATGGCGGGGTTCCGGTCTGGCGAGCTTCCGATCCTCGTGGCGACGAATGTGGCGGCTCGGGGGCTGGACGTCGAAGGCATCAGCCAGGTGATCAACTATGAGCTGCCTGAGACTCCCGAGCTATTCACGCACCGGGTGGGCCGAACCGGCCGGATGGGACGCAAAGGCGAGGCGATCACCCTCGTCACACCCGAGGATGCGCCGAAGATGCGGTTGATCGAGCGAACTCTGGGGCGGAGATTACCCCGTTTCGGCAAGCCGGCCGGGGATGTGACGCCAGGGGATTCTGCGCGTACCGCGGCGGCCGCGACTCACCGTTCGACTGCGCGGCGACCGGAGCCGGCCGCACGACCTCAACCCACGCTGCCCGTGCCTGCCCGGAGCGGCTTCCGCCGCAGGGGGCCATCGATGGCCCTGGGCGCCGCTTTGTCGCGTTAGGCCTCTGAGCCCCGGCTCGGTCGGCGACGGGGCAGCATCCGCGCCAGCCGCGTCAAAAGGCCCGGTCCCGGTTCCTGCCGACGGGGTATGTGATCCGGGGGATCGTCAGCGAAACGGACTTCGATGACCACGCCACAGTAGGGCTTGTCAGGGGACCCCGTGAGGATGCGGTCAATCCAGGCCTCATAGGGCGCTTCCTGGTTGACGCGGGGCGCTAGCTCCTCCGCATCTTCCCGCCACAGGTGGCCGATTTCCGTGCCTCCAACGGTGACGGCGACGAGCGCATTCACGTCATCGCGCTGGTCAGGGTCGTGCTCGAGGGTCAGGTGATCGCCCTCAGCCCAGTCCGAACCACTCACCCGCTCGCTGAGTACGAAGTACTCCGTCACCGTCTTTGGCCGGATGCCGGTGAGTTCAG
This sequence comes from Chloroflexota bacterium, assembly GCA_016202435.1. Lineage (GTDB taxonomy): Bacteria > Chloroflexota > UBA6077 > UBA6077 > SHYK01 > JACQOR01. Next base: position 4,221 of record JACQOR010000007.1, on the reverse strand, counting down.
CGTCGTCTGATTCCCCCGTGGGCATTATCGAAGGCGCGCAGCCCGGGTTGCGAGACGAATGCGGTTACAAAAACGGGGAGCCTGCTTCTTAGCTAGCAAGAAGCAGGCTCCCCTCGGTCGGGCCGGGGCGATTTGAACGCCCGACCACCTGAACCCCATTCAGGTGCGCTACCAGACTGCGCTTCGGCCCGCTTGAGCGGAGGCGAAGCCGCAGCGGCCTGCGTGTTCCTGGCGCGGGCCGCTACGCTGTCGCTTCGCTCGGTTTGTTCGGTGCGAGGGTTGGAGCACACCGAACGCGTGGATTATACGCCCTCCTCGTGCCCACCAACGGCCTTTGCTGCCGGCTACCGGTGTCGGCCGTGTCGACATAACATCGCTCCGACCTCGGATGTAACCCCGTGCCGCACGCCCCGGAGATCCCTGACCAGCTAGAATTCGCGGCCTCGAACCGCGGCGCGTGCGCTGCGTGGCTCTCACGTTCATTGCTCAAACGAAGAGACGAAAGGTGGAGCCGTGCAGGTTCGGTCCTATTTGCAGTCCATTTTGGTTGGAACGGCATTGCTACGGCTTGTTCCATCGACGGAACGGCGGGTATGGCGCTCGTCCACGACGCGATCAGCACTCGGGGTGGCACGAACGTGTACGCGATACCGGTGGCCCAACCCGGTTCCCAGCTCTCGATCTGGCTGGAGGACCTGCCGGCCGACTATGACCTCCACCTCGTTGACGAGAACGGCGACATCGTCGATCGATCAACCGAGGATGGATCCCTCCCTGAGATCCTAGAGCAGTTGGATCTGGCTCCCGGGACTTACTTCATCTTGGTAAAGTCGTATGCCGTCCTAGGATTCGATCCGGAGCGCAACTACTCCCTGTACGTGGAATTGGTGGCCCCCTCAAGCCCGGTTGCAGAGGAGATCGCGGAGCTGCCGACTGAAGCGCCGCTGCCGACCGCCACGCCGCTGCCCACCGCTACTCCAACGCCTTCCGCAACTCCCACGCCGAACATTCCCACCGTCACCATTTCTTTCTCCCTCGACCCCTCAACCGGGTGGCCTTCGGGCACAGTTCGCGATCAGACTGGGCAGGTGCGCACCTTCGGCACGGGGAACACCACCACCGTGAACGTTCGCTTCGGCGACCGGATCGTGTTCGACGCGGTACCGGACCGGTTCAGCTTGTTGTTTGACTGCGGTCCGTCAAACCCTTCGGTTCAGCCGTGCAACTTCAACGCCAGCTCGAAGGGGGAGTTGCCGGAGCTGCGGGTGACGAACCGCGATCCCATCGGTGGATTCATCACGATTTCCGGCCCGAACCATTACGGCGCAACCCGGCCGGACAACCCCAGTCGTTACGTGACCGATCCGCTCACCACGTTGTTCATCAACCCCAACCCCAGGTAGGAGAACCGCCTTACTCTCAAGACCGGAATATGAATGGCGGGTTGTCGGCGGCCGGGCTTTCCGGTGAGGCGTTGCCTTCTTTTTGTGCCCGCGGATCAGGACGCAAAGCTGCGCAAGGCGGCCACGCTGCCGTGCGACGGAGTCATCCTTGACCTGGAGGATGGCGTCGGATCAGCTGGTAAGCGCGAGGCGCGCGCCGCCGCCTTGCGGGCGCTGGAGGAGATCGACTTCGGTCCTCGCGAGCGACTGCTCCGCATCAATGGCTTTTTGTCGCCCTGGGCTGCCGACGACCTCGCGGCTCTCCGAGACGCCCGAGTGGCCCCCGATACCGTGGTGATTCCGAAGGTGAACGGCCCCGACCAGGAGCGAGCGGTCATTCGAGCGCTAGAAGATCGCCCGCTCCAACTGGTGGCAGCGATCGAAAGCGCCCGCGGTGTGTTTGCTGCCCGGGAAATAGCTGCGTTCAGCCCCCAAGTGACCGGTCTGCTCTTCGGCGATGGTGACTACCTGGCCGATACTGGCGGCCAGCGAACGTCTCGGACGTTGCTCTATCCGCGCTCCATTGTGGTGGCGGCCGCCGCGTCAGCGGGCCTGAACGCTATCGACACGCCCTACCTGCGACTGGGAGATCTCGCCGGGCTCGAAGACGATGCCCGGGAGGCCGCCGAGCTTGGTTTCGTCGGGAAAGCAGCCATCCACCCCGAGCAGCTGCCGATTATCAACGCGGTCTTTACTCCACCCCCGGAGCAGATAGCGTGGGCGGAGCGCGTCCTCGCCGCGTCGTCGTCCCCGGCCCAGGGGGTGTTCGTCATCGATGGCGTCATGGCCGACGCCATGACCGTCCGGATCGCCGAGCGGGTGTTGGCCGCCGCCCGCGTCCCCAACGGGTACCGCCGAGGTTCCGAGTGACGTTTCCTTTAGCTGGCGTCCGCGTCGTGAGCCTGGAGCAGGCTGTGGGCGGTCCCCTGTGTACCCGCCATCTCGCAGATCTGGGAGCCGACGTCATCAAGATCGAGCGACCGGGCGAGGGCGATCTGGCCCGCTATTACGATTCGGTCGTCCACGGCGAGTCTGCCTACTTTGTGTGGTTGAACCGAGGGAAGCGCAGCGCGGCGCTCGATCTGAAGACCGAGACCGACCGGGCCACGTTGGATGATCTGCTGGATACCACCGACGTGCTCGTCTCGAACCTCGGCCCCGGCGCGGCCGACCGCCTCGGACTTGGCTGGACCTCAGTCCATGAGCGTTGGCCCCGGCTCGTCACCTGCGCCATTTCGGGGTACGGCGCCGACGGGCCCTATCGAGACCGCAAGGCGTTCGACCTGCTGATCCAGGGCGAGAGTGGGCTGCTGGAAGTGCAGGGCACTGCGGACACGCCGGTGAAGTCAACCATCCCGATCGCCGACGTCGCCGCCGGCGTCTATGCGCTTTCGTCCATCCTCGCTGCGCTCTACGAACGCGAGCGCAGCGGCCTGGGCCGCTTTATCGACATCTCGATGCTGGACTGCGTGGCCGAATGGATGGTGGTGCCTGCCTACTACCAGCGCTACACGGGCCAGCCACCCGCGAGGAGCGGCGCGCGCCACAACACGCTGGTTCCCTACGGGCCGTACCGGGTTGCGGATGGGCTGGCCGTGAACCTCGCGATCCAAACCGAGGCCCAGTGGGACCGGCTGTGCCGCCAGGTCCTGGAACGGCCGGACCTGGCCGAGGACTCGCGCTACCGGACGAGCGAGCTCCGGGTGCGCAACCGATCCGTGCTCGAGCCCCTCATCGAGTCCCTGCTTGCGAACCAGACTCGGACCAGCGTCGAAGCGCGTCTTCAGGCCGCGGATGTGCCTTTCGGCTCTCTGAATACCGTCGCGGATCTCCTGAATCATGCCCAACTCGAAGCCCGCAACCGCTGGTTCTCCGTGGACACCCCCTCCGGACCGGCGCTTGCCCTGGAGCACCCGCTCAACATTGCGGGACTCCCCCGCCAGCTCGGCCCCGTCCCCGCCCTCGGGGCCTCGACCGAAGAGCTGCGACGAAGCGTGAGCGGCAAAGAGCCGGCCGGGGATCGCAGCGCCGCGAGCGAAGCGCCGACTTCATGAACCAGCAGCAGGGTTTTTCTCGACGCGCCAGTTACGGTTCGCCCGGCAGTCGGGGCGTGGTGGCCGGAGGAGTTCGATAACTCGTCGCCTGTTCGTACGCGTAGGCGAGCCGGATCACTACGCCCTCGGTGTAGGCCCTCCCCAGGAACGCGATTCCCACCGGCAGATGGTCGGAGCTGAAGCCGGCCGGGACCGAGATCATGGGGACGTAGACCAGGGAGGTGTTGAGATGGGTCGCGCCGCGGCTCGAGTAGTAGGGCGGGCCGATGCCTTCGCTGATGAGATTGGGCTGGTGCTCTACGCTCTTGGACGCGATGGCGTCGAGACCGTGGTCGGCCATGACCTTCAGCACATTGATCATCAGCTCTTCTCGTGCGGCAAGGTATTCGGGGTAGTCTGACGCGCCGCCTGCTCCGCCGCCACGGCCGCCGCCTCGCGGTCGTATGACCTGGGCATACTCCGGCGACTCGACCATCTCGCGTCGGGACGTGAACGGCGCGTTTCCGCCCCTCCCGAAGTACCCCTGGAATGCCCGCTCGTCTTCTTCGAGGCTGGCCCTCTTGGCTTCCAGGCGGTGCAGATCGGGGATGACGATGGGATCGATCACGGTCGCACCCGCGGCTTCGAGCTCGGCGAGCGCGCGGTTGAAGACCTGCGTGACCTTGGCGAAGTCCTCAGAGTCCGGCTCGGAGCGACTGCCGATCGATTCGCGGAGCACCCCGATG
>JACQOR010000064.1 GCA_016202435.1 Chloroflexota bacterium | reverse complement strand
GAACCGGTTCACCGGGTGGACCGATGTGGGCCTCACCGAGCAAGGCGTCGAGGAGGCTCGACGCGCGGCCCGCCTGCTCACCGAGGAGGGTCTCACCTTCGACATCGCTTACACGTCGGTGCTGAGCCGGGCGATCAAGACGCTCTGGGTACTTCTGGAGAGCATGGACCTGATGTGGATTCCGGTGCACAACAGCTGGCGGCTGAACGAGCGGCACTACGGGGCTCTTCAGGGCCTCGACAAGATCGAGACGGCCGAGAAGCACGGCGAGGACCAAGTGCAAATCTGGCGGCGCAGCTACGACGTACCGCCGCCTCCGCTGGACGCGACTGATGAGCGCTCACCGGCCCGAGATCGTCGGTACCACGAACTCAAGCCGGCAGAGTTGCCGCGCACCGAAGCGCTCAAAGACACCGTGGCCAGGTTCCTTCCCTACTGGGATGGAACGATCCGACCCGCGATCGAGGCGGGTCAGCGCGTGTTGATCGTCGCCCACGGCAACAGTCTCCGGGCGCTGGTGAAGCATCTGGATCGGATCTCAGACGAGGACATCGTCGAGCTGAACATCCCGACAGGGATACCGCTGGTCTACGAGCTAGACAGCGATCTCCCACCGCTCAAGCACTATTACCTGGGAGACCCGGAGGAAGCCGCCGCGGCGGCGGCGGCCGTAGCGGCACAAGCGCGGGCGCGGTAGGGGGCAGGAGAGAGCAGACAGGCCTTACACGGGTTCGGGCTCTCTGAGGATGACGGCGGCCTCCGCCTCCTCAATCGACACTCGGGGCTCTGCGTCGCGATTCTCGACCACGAAGCGGATGATAAGCGTCGCGGACAAGAGCGCACCGACCAGGGTCATCAGTGAGATGTGGCTGTAACCGAAGGACTCGCTGACCTGGCCGCCGCCGAACGATCCCAGAACTACGCCGGCATTGAACGCGCTCTGATTGACCGCTTGCATCGTCGCCCGGGCATCCGGTACGGCTTCGCTGATGATGACGCTGGCCGAGGTGAAGCGCATGCCCATGAAACCCGAACGCACGAAGTTGAGGGCCCCCGCCACCCAGTAGCTGACGTCAGCGTAGGCGAGGACCAAGACGAACAGGGCTGCCACGACCACCGTGGTGCTCATGAACTGTTTGTGGCCCCAGCGGTCGCCCATGCGGCCGCCGATCTGGCTGCCAATTAGCGTCCCAAGCCCGGCCAGGCCCACAATGGGAGCCAGTTCGCCGGTCGTTATCTGGTAGCGCGTGATCAACAGGGCGCCCAGGTAAGTCTCAAATGCCATGAGCCCGATGGCGTTCACGAACGTGGAGCCGAACACCGCGAGGGCCGACGGAGTGTGAAAGACCGCGCCATAGCCATTGCGGAATGACTGCATGAGCGCGGCCCTTCGACTCTCGACTCCGGCCGCGGCTCCTTCGTTCAGGGGTCGATACAGCACGGCGAGTACGGCAGTGGCCGCGCCGGTGATCGCCGCGACGGCGGCGAACGACCAGCGCCAGTCGACGGCAGAGGCGAGAACGGTGGCCATGGGCACACCGAGGATGCTGGACAGGGTGTTGGCGCCAATGGTCCATGCGTAGGCCCGTCCACGCTCGGAATAGGGGAACAGGTCACCCACGGCGGCGAAGATGGAAGGGCCCATCGAGGCGAGCCCCACGCCCGCGAGCACGCGGCTGGCGAGGATCAGGTCGAAATTCGGGGCCAGTGCAGAAGCAACCGAACTGATGGCCAGCAGCGTCAGACCGCTGAGGAGAAGAGGCCGCCGCCCCACGTAGTCCGCCATGGGTCCGATGAAAAGGGCAAGCGCCGCGGACGGGAGTGCCGTCATGGTGACGAGCAACCCCGCCTGGGCCACGGTGACGTCAAACTCTCGGGCCAGGTCCACGAGAAGCGGACTGAGGATGAACATGGACAGCGGCTGGACAAACGAGCACCCGGAAAGGACGGCGAGCATTACGCCGCGAGTGGCACTGAAGCCACTGGAGTTGGGAGCGGTCTGCAAGATGGCTCCGGGAGGCCTGGGGGTCTTTTATTCTACGGAGAAAGGGAGGGAGCCTCTGGGCGGACGGGGTGTGACAGCACTGGGCATCGCGGCACCGGCCGTCGGCGAAGTGGCGCCCTCAGTCGCCGCGACGGCCTCGCCCGCTGCGGTCCTCTAGAGGACGCGGTCCAGCCACTGCTCGCGGTGATCGAGCAGGCCGCGGTCGTCGAGCTCCTTGTTCGTTATCCGTATCAGCCACACGTGGTACGAGAAGTCTCGCCATGCGTAGCGGTCGCATTTTTCCCAGGCCGTTCTAAAGATCTGAGAGGTGATCTCCGAAGCGAGGGAGGGATTGGGGACTTTGGACTCCACGAACTTGTGCACCAGCCCCTGATAGGCTCGCCGCAGGGTGTCAAAGGCTGCCGCGTCGCGCTGGGCGACCCTTCGCTCGAGTTCTTCGAAGTCCTCGGTGCTGAGATGCATGGTCCGATGATAGGGACTTGCCTGAGCCACGGCCAGCCTCGGTCAGGGTGACCGGAGGGCTTGCACAACCTGGTCCGGAGAGGTAGTCTATAGGTACCCTGCGCGGGGGAAAGGACCAGAATGATTGACGGGAGTATCCCCAGGAAAATCTTCAGGATCCTTGCCGGAGTCTGGCAGGTGGACAGGTAGGGCCCTGCCACAGAAACGAGCAGGGCAAGCAACCCCGGGTGAGCCGGCCTAGATAGGCTAGCCAGGCGCGCAGAACAATGCGCCAGGAACCTTCGGCAATGTGTCGAGCCAAGAGGCCTCCACCCGGCATAGCGATGAAGAGCAGAAAACGAAGCCCCCGGCACCCGGCCGGGGGCTTCGTTGCGTCTACCTAACTTCGACGTTCGCAGCGCCGGATTGGATTCGCAGGAGGACGCGGTCTGGAGCGCTGTCGAAGTTGGGTGAGCGGTAGTTGGCCTGGAAACCCAGGCCCGGGACACCGGTCGTATTTGTCGAAGGGAAGCGTGTCCGGTCAACCTCCACCCCAGAAATCCCGCCGTCGACTCGGATGTCCGCCGCCACATTCGGGGGGACGTGGATGACGATGGAGCTTGCTCCGCCCTGGATCTCGGCATTCAGGTTGCCCCGCGTGGGCAGCTTGACGGTGACTCGACTCGCTCCCGCTTGAAGCCTGAGGTCCGCCAACTGCAGATCGCTGAGGGTCGCCTCGACCTCAGAAGCGCCAACCGCGAGCTCGAGACGCCGAAGCGGGATCGCGTTGGCCAGGCGAATCTCGAGCTCGCGGGAAGCGTCCGGGCTCAGGAATCTCAGGCCACGGTTGTCGGTACGAACACTGAGAGAAGCGAGGCCGGCGCGGACTCGGTAGCTGGTACGGACGTCATCCTGGTCGCCACTCACGCTCCCCTGGGAAAGATAGCCCTCGGCAGCTCCACCGGTGATCGATAGGCGTCCCGCACCGAAGGAGATGTTGACCTCGGCCTCACGAGCGCCGTCGAGCGGCTGGTCCAGAGTAGCCGCTCGAAGCAGAGGGGTACCGAAGGGTCGTGAGTCTCGGCCCGGAGGGAACACGGTTCGCCCCACGCCAACGGCACCGACGACGAGGATAACGATGAGGAGGAAGAACGCCGCCCCCCAGGACGCCCGGCCGGTGAGGACCAGCTCGACACCGAGGAGAACCAGGAGGATAGGCCAAAGTTGCAGCAGCCAGCGCCAGGTGTCGGCCGATACCCATTGCAGGTTGGTGGCGAGGAGAAGCGCCCCCAACAGGATGAGCGCGATCGGAATCAGGAGAGGCCTACTCATCGGGCGTCGAGGTGGCACGCGTCTGAGCGAGGCACGTGGCTGTGCCGCTCAGGCTCGGGCACGCTGCCAGAGAAGGAGGGCTCCAATGGCGATGAGGAGGACCGGCCAAAACGTGCGCCAGTTGAACCACCACACCAGGTTGAGCTGGTCGAGCAGGAAGATGACCCCGAGCGCTATCAAGATTCCACCCGCCCAGAGGTGGCGATCGTTCCGGCGCGCGGGGGGCTCGCGATGCTCACCTGGAGGCACCGACTCCGTCGACTGCCCCTCGGCGGCGAAAGCCTCGCGCACCTGGCCAGCCAGGGCGCGGGCCTCTCCGCTGACCTCTTCGAGGTTCTCGCGCACAACCTGGCGCGGCGCGGCCGAGCTCCCCTCGACCGGAACGACGATCCAGAGCAGCAAATAGGCCAGCGCCACGAGGCCGCCGCTCAGGAAAGTGAGGATGACCCAGGCCAGGCGCACCAGGACAGGATCGACATCGAAGTAATCGGCGATACCCCCGGAGACGCCGCTGATCATGCGCTCGGCGCGGCTACGGTAGAGGCGGCGACGAGGACTCGGTTCCATAAATGCCTCCTATGCTTCTTTTTAAGCCACAAACGCGACTCTTTGCGAGCTGGAAAGTGCTACCGTTTAGGGCATGGCCGGAAAGCAAGCGACGTGAGCTGGATCTTCCGGATTGCCCGGTCGCGTGACTGGGACCGGGCCCAGGCGGCTGGACAGTACTGGGTGACTGCCGAGTCGGACGCACTCGACGGGCCGGGGTTTATCCGGGCCAGCACGATGGAGCAGGTGGCGGACGTCGCCAACCTCTGGTACACAGGGGCAGAGGATCTGGTCGTTCTGGTGATCGACGCGGGCCGACTTCAGCCCCAGGTTCGTTTCTTGCAGGCGGCCGATTCGCCGCGGTTCTTCCCGCACATCTACGGACCGATTAACCTGGACGCCGTGGTCGGCGCCATCTCGCTCGAGCCGATGCCAGACGGATTATTTCGCTTTCAGCTGTCCGAGGACTCACTGCTGTCGCTCTATCTGGCCTCAGGCCAGTACCGAGAGGTGGGGGTCACGTGAGCGCCGAGGCACCGGCCCCCTTGTTGACGCCTGATTATGTCCGCTCGGTGTGGCAGACCATGGCCGAGCACGTTCGGCCGACGGTGCTCGTGGGATCGGATGCGCTCGACGCCGAGGTTGGAGTAGAAGTGACGCTGGCTTGCGAGATGTTCCAGCACGGCGGCAGCTTCAAGTACCGTGCCGCGTACAACCTGCTGAGCAGCGTGCCGCACGAGCTGATCGTCACCGCCTCCTCAGGGAATTTTGGCCAAGCCGCGGCGCTGGCTGCGGGGCAGCTCGGCAAAGCGTGCAGCGTCGTGATGCCAAACACGTCATCGCGAGTGAAGATTGACGCGGTCCGGCGGCAGGGCGCCATCGTGGAGTTGGTGGACACGGCCACCACGTCCCGCATGGAGCGGGTCCAGGAACTGATGGAAGCGCACCCGGCAGCGTTCTACGCTTCGGCGTTTGACGACACCAGAGTGGTCGCTGGGAACTCCACCCTGGGCCGGGAAATCGTGGACGGTGTACCCGAGTTAGATGTGATCGTCGCGCCCGTCGGCGGCGGGGGGCTGATCTCTGGAATCGTGACGGCCCGGGACGTCCTCCGGTCATCCGTAGCCGTCCTCGGCGCCGAGCCCGCCCTGGGGAATGACGCGGCCCGATCCCTTCAGAGCGGCTCGCTGGTCGCCAACGAGGCTGAGCCCGGCACGATCGCCGACGGCGCCAGGACGCTATCGCTCGGGAGCGTGACCTGGCCCATCGTCAGGGGCGGCGTCGAGGACATCGTGGAAGTGCCCGAGGCCGCGATTGCCGAGGCGGTGAGGCTATTATTCCGGTTCGCCAACGTGAAGGCGGAGCCGACCGGCGCGCTGGCCCTCGCGGCGCTGCTCGTCCGTCCGGAGCGCTTCGTGGGGTGGCGCGTCTGCTGCGTGGTCAGCGGCGGCAACGTGGACGAAGAGATCTACGCGGCGATTCTCAGGAACGAGATGTAGGGCCCTGCCCCTGCTAACATTCGCGCTGAGAATAGCGTACCTTCCCGAGCGCTCGCTCGCGATCAATCGGAGGCTGCCCCGTTGAACAAAGAGGACACGATCGACCGGTTCCGGGCCGCGGTCGACGCACTCGTGAAAAAGGCCGAACAGTTAGAGCCCGATATCCTTCAGAGAGCGCCGGCGCCTGGCGAGTGGACGGTCACGGAGATCGCGGCCCACACGGCGGAAATCTTCACCTATTGGGCGGGGCAGATGGAACGGGTCCATCAGCAGCCCGGCACTAAGTTCGGCAGGACTTCGGCGGACGAAGGCCGAATACGATTCGTGGAGATCCATAAGCATGACCCAATGGAGGATTTGATCCGCCGCATTCGCGCGGGTGAGGCCGAGGCGGTAGCTGCAATGACGGCCTTTGACGAGCACGAATGGACGACGGTTACCGGCATTCATCCGACTCGGGGCGAGATGACGGCCGAACAGATTGGCAACGACCTGCTCGGGCGCCACGCCGAGGAGCATTTGACGCAACTCGACGATACGGTGTCCGCCGTCTCTTCAAAAGCGGACTGATCAGGCACCGCCGCCGCGCTCCATGGCCTTGAGCCGCGCGATGTTGTCGCTTTCGTCGGGATCGGGCGCCTCGACGGCCATCCAGGCATCCAGAATGGCCCGGGCTTCATCCGGGGTCGTGCGCCGGGAGCTCATGACTAGGACGTTCGCGTCATTCCAGCGGCGCGCTCCCTCGGCGATCCACGGGTCCCAGACCAGCGCGGCCCGGACTCCCGGAACCTTGTTGGCGGCCATGGCGGTGCCCGTTCCAGTCCAGCAGAAGAGCACTCCCTGGTCCGCGGCGCCGGACACGACGGCCTGGGCTACCGCGCGGGCCGCGTCAGGCCAGGGCTCGGGGGCAAGCTCGACCACCTGGTGACCGCGCACTTTGAGATCGGCCACGACCGAATCCGTCACCTCGTTGGGATCGTCACAACCGACCACGATTTTCAAAACGACACTCCCCAGACTGGTCGATTCTAGTGTCGTGAGGCGCAGGGGGCGCATGCGAGTTTCCGTCCCCTGAGGCCCGCCGGTCACGAGAGCCCTGCCGCCATGGTGGAAAGCAAAAGGAACGGTTGCTTCGCGCACGTTGTCCCTTCGGGCGAGTTGGCCGCGGGACGCTTCACCCATAATGAGAGACCGGGCAGTACCCGTGGAGGCCGGACCCGCTTGACGACTTGGGCCACGGCGGCCGCCAACGCGCGGGCAGGGGCGATTCGCGTGCCGTGGAGCGCGCGGCTCCCCTACCCGGCTCGGGATGCGCTGCGGCGATGGCGCGGGCTCGTAGGCATGATGATCGGCGTTGGCATTGCCCTGGGCATTGGCATGGCGATCATCGGGATCACTTCCGCCTCTCTCGACCTCTACACTGCCGACTATCGCCAGTCAGCGGCCGACCTTTACGTCATCACCGAAGGAGGGAAGCTGATCGCGGCCCTCCCCAGCGACGTTCCGGGCAACATCAAGCACGCGCGCGCCATCCTGAGCCAGATTCGCGCCATCTCCGGCGTACAGGCGGCCGTCGGGACTATTACGGGCTCTCTGGAGCGCGGCCGAGAGGGGCCTCGGCGCGCCGATGTGCCCGCCGAGCTCATTGCCGCCGTGGGAGTCGACGGCGACCCCGGCGCGATCCCGGGAGCCCTGCTGCTGCACGAGGGTCGTTGGCCGCGGCGTTCGGACGAGGTGATGCTCGGATCGAAGCTCAGCCGGGAGAAGCAGCTGCGCGTGGGCGATTCCATCCGCTTGAGCGGCCGCGATTTCGCGGTTTCGGGCGTCGGCCGGCTGCGAGGCATCGGCTTCAGCTCGGATTCCATGGCCTACATGGACCTGGATACGTTCCGGCAGCGCGCGGAGGTCAGCGACCAGGTCAACCTGGTTCTTATCGAGACGGACCGGCCATCCTCGGTGCGGACGAGGGTCCAGGAAATGGGCACGTTCTCGGTTTGGGACCCCAATGAACTGGCCCAGCAGGCATATGAGCTGAACGCGAGCTCCATCATCATGAATTACGTTCTCATCGCCCTGACCCTCGCCATTGCCGGCCTTTTCGTGAGCAACATGCTGTTGCGCGCAGTGGCCGAACGGCGCATTGAGTTCGCGACGCTGCGAGCGATTGGCGTTCCTCGGCGGACGGTGTTGCTGACTATCGCTGCGCAGGCCATCCTCGTAAGCGTCGCGGCCGGCCTGATCGGCATCGGAATCTCGACCATTCTCGGCACGCTCATCAACGTGACCATTGCCGCGCAGTTTGGCTTCGAGTCTCTCTACAACGCCGACCCGACTCTCTTCGCCGCGGTTTTTCTTCTGGCTCTGGGCCTGGGACTCATCTCGGGCGTCTACCCGGCCCGCGAGGCGATGCGCGTGGATCCTGCCCTCGTGCTGCGGGAGGCCTGAGCGTGCTGGAGCTGGATCAGGTTTGGCGCATCTATGAGGTAGGCGATTCCGAGGTGGTGGCGCTCCAGGACGTATCGCTGAATATTGACGATGGCGATTTCGTAGCGGTGATGGGGCCGTCCGGGTCGGGGAAAAGCACGCTGTTGCAGATTATTGGGTTGCTGGATCGACCCAGTCGGGGCCGCATCGCCGTCAACGGAGAGGATCTGGGGGAGCTGGCGGACGAGGAGCGCACCCGGCGGCGGCTGCTCACCATCGGCTTCGTCTTCCAGCGGTTCCATTTGCTGTCGGGCATGGCGGCCATCGAGCAGGTCGCCCTGCCAATGGAGGCCGCGGGAGTACCGCCGGAGGAGCGCTACGAGCGGGCCGCCGATCTGCTCACGTCGCTGGGCCTGGGACCGCGGATGGAGTTCCAGCCCTCCCAGTTGTCTGGCGGGCAGCGCCAGCGCGTGGCGGTGGCGCGAGCCCTGGCGAACCAGCCGCGGCTGATCCTGGCGGACGAGCCCACGGGTGAGCTGCACACGGAGGACAAGGCCAACATCATCGAGCTGTTCCGGCGGATGCACCGGGAGGGACGCACAATCGTCGTGGTGACCCATGACCAGGAAGTGGCGGCCATGGCCGAGCGGCAATTCGAGATTCGAGATGGCCGCCTGCGAGAGGTACCCGCGTGATCAACGAAGCGGAACGGATTCCTGCCCCACCCAGTCGCCGCGAGCCTCTGGGGGGCTTCGCTCCCCTGACCCCCTCGCGCGGAGGTCCCCTCCGCCGTCATAGGGTTCCCTTGATCCTGGGAGCGGTTCTCGTTGCGCTCATCGTCGTGGCCCTGGCGTCCCGGCTGGCGACGACCCCGACGCCTCCGCCGCCTCCCGCGCCAATCACCACGACGCCCCGCCTCACGGCGCGGGGAGAGGTGCGGCCGGTCGCTCAGGCCCGGGTCGGCACGCTCGGAGGTGGAGTGCTGAGCCGCTTGGTGGTCGAGCCCGGCGACTTCGTGTACGAGGAGCAGGAAATCGCTCGCGTTCGCGGCACGGGCGGCATCGAGATCGTTACCGCACCTTTCAGCGGCTCGGTGACCTCGCTTCGGGCGCACCTGGGCGACACGTTGCTTCCCGGCGCCATGATCGCGACGGTAGGGGATCTGAGCCGGCTGCAGGTCGAGACGACGGACCTGGACGAGTTTCTCATTGCCCGGATCTATCGGGGCCAGCCCGTGACGCTCGCGATCGACGCTCTGGATCGGCAGCTTCCGGGTCACGTCAGCACCGTGTCCCTCGAGCCGGTCACGACCGCGACCGGCGACGACCACTATCCGGTGGTGATCGACCTGTTGGAGGTATCCGCGGACCTGCGTCCGGGCATGCGGACGCGCATCACGTTCAAGGAGTAGGGTCAATGCGGGGGCCCGGCTTGGACTCCGGGTACGGAGTTTCGGTGGACTCGGCCACGTTGTCTAATCGCCGGGGACGCGGCCAGGCTCCCTCAGTGGGTCGGACGAGTTTAGTGACGTCGATCTCAAGGGCATCAGCGAGGGCGAAAGCGCTCAAGAGGCTCGGATTGCGGACACCGCGCTCGACAGCGCTCACGAAAGTGCGGTCGAGACCGGAAGCAAACGCCAGTCGTTCTTGGGATACTCCCTTGGCAAGGCGGGCGGCGCGAACAGCCTCGCCAAACGTGCGCAGCCGAGCGCGAGCCCACTCGTCTTGTCGCCACGACGCTGGTCGTCCCATGCTGATAGCGACTATGGGGAGTCGTAGCGTCTATAACCACGGTATAAACGCTACACACTGAAAATGGAGCCGCGCATGTCAGTTTTTTACGACCGGGCTGGCAGACCCGTAGCCTACAGCGCCGACTCTGGTGACCTATACCTGTACTCGGGGGAGCCGGTCGGCTACCTGGAGGACGACTCGGTGTACTCATTCTCAGGGAATCACCTGGGCTGGTACGTCGAGGGCTGGATCCGCAATCACCTGGGCGAGCCGGTGTTCTTTACTCGCGAAGCTGCTGGTTTTCCGAAGCGCCCGGCGCCACTAGACGAGCCCCAGCGGGACGGGAGACGCGGTGCTCCGAGTCGAGCGCCGAAGGAGTCGAAGCCGCAAGCGCCAGAGAGACGGCTCCAGTGGTCCCTGTTGTCTTCGGAGCGCTTTTTCTCAGAGGTACTGCAGGAACCCGCCGACGCGGTTTCGGATCTCCAGGCTGGAGGCTACTGGGGGAGGCCCGGGCCCCAGGCGAGCTGACGGAGATCCGGGACGACGACTTAGGGTCGGATCTTGACGAAGCCCGCGGCCGAGAAACCGCCGTCAAAGGCCAGCGCCTCCCGCAAGCGCAGGCGGCGCATGACCGCGAAGCTGCAGGCGTCCACGAAAGAGTAGGCCCGCTCGTCGTGGCGCCTCAGCCAGTCCCAGGCGTCCTGCTCCGCTGGCGCATCTACGCCGTGAACCGTTAGCCGGCTGAGTGCCGCGGCCGCATCGATGAAATCGCGGGCGGCGGCGTGGCTGACGCGGCGTCGGAGGAAGGTCCACGTCTCGCCAAGCACGTGGTTACTGGTGACGAGCGCCGGGGACGTATCGTGCCAGAGGACTCTGGCCTCGGCGTGGTGGACGTCACGCTGGAACTGCAGGGCGACCCAGAATGATGAATCGACAAACCTCAAGACCCGTAAAGGACCTCGTCAACAGAGCCCGGTTCTTCGTCATGGGCTCCAATGAGCTTTTCAAGAGGATCCGGTGCTTTAGGCCCGCGGAGCCTTTGGCCACGAACCGGCGAATGAGGGCGGCCGGAAAAGCACTCCCGCGCTGCCTCCGCCGTCGTGGGGAGGCACCCTTCGCGGCAAAGCCCCTTCCGTGCTGCCTCCGCCGCCGTGGGCGGCTGAATGAGGTAAGCTGCGCGGGCCCTTTCGCGAGAAGCTCAACAAACGGGGAGAGTGCAGTCATGGCGGGAGCAGAGTTCGGCTCGGACGTCATCGTGGACATGATGCGGGCCTACGGGATCAAGTACGCATCGGCGAACCTCGGCGGAACGTTTCGCGGACTTCTCGATTCGATCGTGAACTACGGGGGCAACCAAGACCCGGAGATGATCGAGTGCCTGCACGAGGAGACGGCGGTGTGCATCGCCCACGGGTACGCCGACGTCAGCGGCACGCCCGCCGTGGCACTGGTCCACAACGTGGTGGGGACGCTCCACGCGACCATGGGGATTTACGACACGTACGTTGCCCGGGCTCCCGTCATCGTCATGAGCGGCACGGGCCCCATGCAGCTGGCGGAGCGTCGTCCCGGGATGGACTGGGTGCACACGGCGCTGATCCAGGGGAACCTGGTTCGCGACTACGTGAAGTGGGACGACCAGCCCTGGGACGCGGCGAGCTTTCCCGAGTCGTTTGCTCGGGCGCATCGGATCGCCATGACCGATCCCAAGGGCCCGGTGTACATCGCGCTCGACGCCGGCTGGCAGGAACCCGCACTCCCGGGACCGGTCGCGATCCCCGACGTCGGCAAGTTTGCTCCGCCCGGCAAGATGCAGGGCGACCCGGTGCTGGTGCGGCGGCTGGCCGAGTGGATCGCCACCGCCGAGCTGCCGGTGATCGTGGCCGGGCGCCTCGGCAAGACTGAATCCGGGTTTGCCGGCCTCATCGACCTGGCGGAGACGGCACGGATTTCGGTCAACGACGTCGGAATGGAGCTGAGCTTCCCCAACACCCACCCCCTCGACGGGACCGGAACCAACCTCATAGATCGGGCGGACGTGGTGGTGCTGCTGGAGGTCGACCAGCCAGAGGGGACCCTGAGAGCCAGGACCGGGCGCTATCCCCGCGGCCCCGGCGCGCCCCGACTATCGCCGGAGACGAAGCTGGCCAGTGTGGGCGTCGGGCCGCTCCAGGTCAGCCAGACGACCACCGACTTCGGCCGACTGTACCCCGTGGACCTGGCGATCGGGGGAGATCCCAATCTGGTGGTCGCTCAGCTGACAGCCGAGCTGCGCCGGATCCTGGCGGAGAACCCCGCGCTTCGGGAGCGGTTCGACGCGCGAGACCGCCGCGTCACGGAGGCGCGGTCCGCTACCCGAGGGCGCTGGGAAGGGACGACCCGGCACGAGGCAGACGCGCGGCCGATCTCGATGTCGCGGCTGGTGCAGGAGGCGTGGGACGCGGTCCGGGGCGAGAACTTCATCGTCTCGTCGGAAGCGAGCGCCGGCTGGGTGCGCCGCCTGTGGACACTGGAACGACCGGGCCGGGTGGCCGGCACCGAGGGCGCGGGCGCGCAGGGGAGCTGGCTGCCCAAAGCCATTGGTGCCGGCCTGGCGGCCCGTGACCAGGGCGCGTTCGTCGTGCACTTCAATGGCGATGGCGACTTCCTCTATGGGCCGACCGCGGTCTGGACTGCCGTGCACCACCACATCCCGATGCTGGCGATCGTGCTCAACAACGGGGGCTACCAGGGAGAGGGAGGGCACCTGGTG
>JACQOR010000062.1 GCA_016202435.1 Chloroflexota bacterium | reverse complement strand
GGTCCCCCGCTGGGGACCCCACGCCGCTCGCCCTTGGGTCCGCATCTTGTGCGAGCTCACCCGTGAACCGACAATCCGCTAGCCATTCCCATCAAGCACCAGCCGAAAAAGCTGGGACAGTAACGTAGGCGGACCGCTGCTTGACAACTGCTAGCAGGACTCGGTTAGGTCTGATGGAAGCAAGGCGCTTTCTCGTGTCGGCGAGCGCTGGCACGTGGATAGCGCTCGCGCTTTTCCTGTTCCTCCTTTTCTGCCGGCTCCGATTGGGACTGTCGTCGGCAGGCGTTGGCGCGGTCGTCTGTGGCGTGCTCTGTCTGTATCTTCTTCGGCGGCGCGAGGGCGAGGCGCGCGTGCTGCAGGCACTTGCCATCGCCTGTTTCGGATGGGCGCTGGGAGCGCTGCTCGGCAGCAGACCCATGTTCGGGCTGCCGCTGAGCTTCGTAGAGAGCGGCGGGTTTGTGTTCGCACTTGCGGCGACCGTGGGCCAAGTGGCGTGGCCGGAGGTTCGCCGTGGCACCTTGAGCCTTGCTGCAACACTCGCAGACGTACTCACGCTGATGGCGGCCGTAGCACTCTGGTGGTCGGTGGGCTTCGCTCCTATCGGGGGGCTGGTCCCGGGACTGACTCTGGAAACAGCCGCGGTCTCTCTGGCAATGCTGATGCCGCTCGCGGGTGCGCTGGTCGTGCTTCCTCACCTTAAAGCCGAACGACGAGCGGCCGGTGGTGCCTTGGCTTTCTGTATGGCCGCGCTCGTAGTAGCCGAGGTGCGGGTCGGATCGGGGCGAGCCTGGCAAGGAGGATTTGTCTTCGAATCAGCCGCTTTTGCCGCAATGGCGTGGGGCCTCCTCCGTCCCCCTTCGGCGGTAGCGACCGGATGGCCTCCATTGAGAGATTCGCCGAACGCCCCAATCCTCATGCCGGGCCTACTGGCGATAGCCGCGTTGGTGGCGGCAGTCGTGGCGGTGCCCCGATTCTCAGGGTCTTTTCCCGTAGCCGCCCTGGTGCTGGGGGTTGCCCTGGGCGCACGCGAAGTCCTTGTCGAGTGGGACCGTCGACGCGGCCATGAGCGCCTCACGGCTGCTTTTGAACTGGGCGATCGGCTCATGGGTTTGTCGGTTGGTAAGGGAGCCGTTGTCGAAGACGGGTTGGGCGAAGTGTGCGACTGTGTGGCGGACGCGCTGAGGGCCGACCTTGCGCTTGTGTGGTTCAAAGAGGGCAGCGACTTGACGCTCGTCGCGGCGGGCCCAGATCGGCTCGAAGAACTGATCGGTATCCGGGCAGGGTCGGTCGAAGACGGCGACTTGGCCGCCCTGGCGGTCGCGACTCAGCTTCCGGAGACCGCAGAGGTTGTGCACCCGGGGGGTGATCTCTCCGCGGAGGTGGCTGGGGTGGTCAGCCTTGGAAGTCTACTGGCGGTGCCGATAGGAAGGGGAGTCGAGACCTTGGGCGCACTCGTCGTAGGTCGCCGGTCGGGAGGAGTGGTGTTCTCGCCTTCGGACCAGTGGAAGGCGATGCTCGTTGGCGGGCAGATCGCCACGGTTGCGGTCCTTGGGCGACGACAGAGTGATTTGATGCACCGTCTCGACCAGTCCACGTTGGTGCAGCATTTCGCCAGTGAGTCGGTGGGCGCCAGAAGTCTCGTCGAAATCGGCGGTTTGCTGCTGGCGGCGACCAGAAGTGGAGTGCCGTTCGATCGAGGCTCGGTCCGCCTCAACGACGGGTCCGCTCTTGGTGGCTTCCGGGCGATCGCACACCTCAGCGACGGGTCGCAGACCAGCGATGTGCCGCGCTCGAGTTTGGCTGTACCGCTCCTCTACGGCAGCACGACTGTGGGGGAGATGCTGATCGATCGGTTTGGCGGGCGAGCCTTCTCTTGGCGAGAAGAGCAGACGGCCCAGGCACTAGCGCGCTTCGGCGCCATGGTCCTCTACAACCGCACGCTTCGCGAGGATTCGGAAAAGGTGTCGACCTATCGGAGCCAGGATCGGGCGAAGACGGATCTGCTTCGCACTCTGTCACACGACCTGCGCGGCTCGCTAACAGTGATTAAGGGCTACGCCGGCCGTTTGGTCGATTCTGAAGCCGAGATGTCTGATCTTGAACGTACTCTGACTATTCACACGATTCAGGACGAGGCTGATCGTCTTACGGACCTCTTAACGCATCTTCTGGACCTCTCGGCTATCGAGTCGGGACGCATGCGGCTCGATCTGCAGGCCGTCAACTTGCGGCGGGTTGTTGAGCAAGCACGGAGCGGCACGGAGCGCGATACGCATCCCGTAGAGCTTGATGTTCCTGATGACCTGCTCGTTGTGGCTGACCGGCGCCGCCTGCGAGAGGTGCTCGATAACCTGCTTCAGAACGCGGTGAAGTACTCCCCCGACGGGGGCAAGATCACCGCGCGGGCGAGAGCCGATGGGACCGAGGTGCTCGTAACGGTCTCTGACTGTGGTATAGGAATCCCCAGACACCTGCAGGAGCGGGTCTTTCACGCTTACGAGCGAGACGAAGCGGGGGCGAGCCGGGGTATCATGGGTACTGGCCTCGGGTTGGCCATCTGCAAGGGCCTTGTCGAAGCGCACGGGGGTCGCATCTGGGTCCAGAGCGAGGTCGGGCTGGGGAGCACGTTCTTTTTTACTGTACCTGCGGCTCCCGCCCTCGTGCAGTCAGCCGGCTAGCGTATTAGCGCCCTTGAGTATCGTAAAAGATCGGGATTGGCGTCATGAACAGTAGCTGCATCGCAGTCGTCGACGATGATCCGCGAATCTCGCGCCTGGTAAAGAGCCACTTGGAAAGGGATGGCTACCGGGTCGTGACCGCAGCCGACGGGCCCGGAGCTATTGATTTGGTGGAGTCCCATGACCCCGACCTGCTGCTGCTCGACATCATGCTCCCCGGCATGGATGGCTGTGAGGTACTTCGCCGGATCCGGGAGTTTTCGGCGCTACCCGTAATCATGGTGACGGCTAAAGGTGATGAGGCAGACATCGTCCGGGGTCTGGAGACTGGCGCGGACGATTACCTCACGAAGCCATTCAACGAGAAGGAGCTCATCGCGCGCGTTCACGCGGTGCTGCGGCGGACGCACTTCGGTCCGGAGGACAAACGAGCGGCGGTTTTCGTGAACGGCAAGTTGGCCATCGACTACGGCCAGCACATCGTAAAGCTAGATGATGAGGAGGTTCCGCTCACGCCTACCGAGTATCGGTTGCTCGCGTGCCTGGCCCAGAGTGTCGGGCGGACGCTGTTGCAGGAAGATATCCTACTGAAAGTGTGGGGTACCGGGTACGAGGGGGAGGCACATCTTCTCCGTGTCAACGTGGCTCGGTTGCGGGGAAAGCTCGGGGAGGACGCGAACAGCGCACGCTACGTTGTGACTCGTCCGGGCGTCGGCTACATGATGCCGCAGGGGGACGCGACCGAAGCAGAGTAGCTGAATCGCGAGCCCGCTCTGATGGGTGAGGGCGGCTGCGCGAGCACGAACCATCGACTCGACCCCATTATCGAGGTAGGGATTTACGAGCCAGGGAAGCGGCGAGCCCCCATTCCGGATCCGGCCCGCCGGAGAGCCGGATGGTGTTGTGCTCCGCGCGCTCATCGGCTCGACGCTTTCCCATCCGGAGGGGAAGGGCCGACGGGCGGGTTACGCCGCGGCCATACAGCGGGACGAACTGCTCGTTCTGGAACGGTTCGACGGGAGAACCAAGCAGTGGCTGCCGTGCGCATTTGTCGAGTGGCACATACGGGTGGACGACGTACTGACTGTGCGGGATGCTGGTACCGAGGGAGCGACCCCCCACCCTGGTATGGTGAAGCAGCTTTTTCTTGAACTGCTGCGCTCGCTAGATCCACTTGAGGCCATCATCAAAGTTCGATCGGATGCGACGCAGTGGAACGAGATTCTCGGGGAGATCACTGGATTCTCCGTAGAGGGCACGGAATATAGCCGGCCACACTGGCTGAATATCTGGCGGTGGACTCGCCAGGCTGCCGGGCGGCAGATTCGGGGTGTTCCACGCCAGGTGTTTGGGCGAAGGGCGCGGTGATGGTCCTGGCTAGCAGGAGGCTTGAGCGAATGGAGTTGGACGTTTTGACACGGTCCGTGGACGACTTCTTGCGCCATTTGGCCGATGAAAGACGGAGTGCCCCGAATACTTTAGCGGCCTACCACAATGATCTTTCGCAATTCATCAAGTTCCTGACCGATCACGAAAGCGTCACGGGCGCGATGGAGCCCACGAGCGCGGAAAGCATCGGATCCGAGGTTCTCACTTCGTTCGTGTTCGCGCTCCGGGAGCGTGGTTACGCCCCCTCTACGATCGCGCGGCGGATCGCTGCGGTGAAGTCGTTTTTTTCCTACGCCCAAAGCGTGGGCCACCTGTCTGCGAATCCGGCAGCGGCCCTCAACTCGCCGCGGGTGACTCGGACGGCACGGGTAGCGGTCAGCGCTCGAGAAATCCAGGTTCTCTTGGACGTCGGATGCTCCGGCCGAAGCCCAGACGATATCCGGAACCGGGCCATGTTCACCTTGCTGTACCGGACCGGTCTCCGGGTGAGTGAGGTGGTAGGGCTCGACGTGGAAGACATCGATCTTGGCAAGGCAACCTTAAGGTCCAGGGGTAGGACAGGCAGGACCCGGTCGCTGCCGCTGCCACCGCAGGCTGGCGAAGCGGTTGAAGCCTACCTCGCTGAGGCGCGCCCGGCTTTGGCACGAGGGGAAAACCAGCGGGCTCTATTCCTGAACGGCCGCGGTGGACGTCTCACTCGCCAGGGATTCTGGCTAATCATTACGACGCGCGCACGTAGGTCGGGCGTCCGGAGCCCGATGAGTCCGCATGCGCTCCGGAACTCCTTCGTACGCGAGCGACTCGAGGAGGGGACGGCGCTCAGCGATTTGAAGGAGATGCTGGGCCACCTCAGCATCTCGACGACGCGGGCGTATGCGCGCTCCAATGGAGCGCCGGGTCGAGCTCAGCGCCCCAACGGGTGAGAGTGCTCCGCCTGCTGGCAGCGCTGACGGTCTTACTGACCGGAGGCTGGGGACAAAGCGAGGACGATGCCGCGCTTCGGTGGGCGATGGCGGAGAGCCAGGCGTCGGAGCCACTTCCCCGAGACCTGGATGAGCTAGCCGGTCTCTACCTGATGGGAGCCGACGTGACCCGGCTAGTGAACTACGACCCCCCCGACTATCGGCTCGGCCGACGGGACGGCTTTTGGGTCGCGGACGACGATCCGCCCAGGCACTTCCGGGTGGAGGCGGACCTGCGCCACATCAGCAGACATGCCTACTGGTATGTCCAGTCAGGCATGAATGTGCCTGACGACGCGCTGCGCCGAGCCAGCGGGTCTTTCGAGCGGGTGATCTATCCGAAGGTGAGATCGTTGGTAGGGTCGGAGGCGTTTCCCGGAATCGACAACGACCACCGGATCACCATTCTCAATGGGGCCGTCCCCGGCGTGGCGGGCTACGTTTCATCCGCTGACGGCTATTCGAAGGCGGCGGCGCCGTTCTCCAACGAGCGCGAGATGGTCTACCTCAACGTTCGGTCCTTAGAGGTGGGAAGCGCGGTCTATCTCGGAGTACTGGCACACGAGTTCACCCACCTCGTGCACGGCAACGTCAATATGCGGGAATCGACATGGTTGAAGGAGGGCCTCGCGGACGCCGTCTCGTTCCTCCTGATTCCGGGGAGAGGGATCTCGTACTCCGCGTTCCTGGCGCACACGGACCTGCCACTTACATCGTGGAGCGAGGGTCCGGCCGGCAGCGACTACTACGAGGCGGCGGCCCTATTTGTTCGCTACTTCGTGGACCGGTTCGGACAAGGTGCCGTCCGCTCGTTGGTGTCCCAGGATGGTTACGGCTTCGATCGACTGGATCGAGCCATCTCACGTCTGGGCGGGCCTGTCAGTTTCGATGAACTGTTCGCAGAGTGGTCGGTCGCCAATGTGTCCGGGGGCACGTCGTCGCCGGGTGTGCCGCGCTATCAGCGCCCGCTAGATAGAGCCCCTCGGATGCTGCGACTGGCGGCGGGGGCTACCATTGAGCAAACTGTATCTCAGTTCGGGCTCGACTACATCGAAATACTGGACCCGACCCGTACGCTGCAATTCTCAGGCGACGCGACGGTTCCGACTCTGGGAACTCCGCCCCGGGACGGATTCTCGATGTGGCACGGCGGCCGCGCCGACGCCTCGGTAGCTACGTTGACCCGCTCAGTGGACTTGTCGGGCTTGGATTCAGCGGAGGTGCGGTTCTGGACCTGGTACGACATCGAGAAGGACTACGATTTTGCCTATGTGTCTGCGTCCACGGACGGAGGGCGGTCGTGGACGCTTCTCAGAGCGCCGTCGATGTCCGTGGCCAACGGTACCGGAAACAACCTGGGCGCGGGCTTTACCGGCCGTAGTGGCGGAGGGGAGCAACCCGAGTGGCTGCCCGTCACGCTGGATCTGACCGGGTACGCGGGACGTCCGGTGCTGGTGCAGTTCAGCTACATCACCGACGATGCGATCGCGCGGGACGGCATCGCCCTGGACGAGATCGAGGTCTTTCCCCTACCGGAAGTTGACGGAGCCGAGGCTGGCAACAGTAGCTGGGCCTCGCGGGGATGGACCCGCGTGAGCTCGGCAGTTCCTCAGTCGTGGGCAGTTCAGGTCGTTGGGTTTAGTGGCCCGGAGGTGACGGTTGATCAAGTGTACATAGACCAAGACGGGCGTGGGTCTTGGTCGTCCCGGGGTCGCAAGATCGATAGTGCGATAGCGATCGTTTCCGGCCTGAACCGGGAGACTTCGCGCACCGTTTCCTACTCGCTGCGGCTAGATGCAGGAGTCGGGACATAGTGCGCTGTTTACGGAACCCGCGGCGCCTTAGGGAACAAGGGTGATTGTATACCTGATGCAGGGGATCGGGTATGATGCTGTTCTCCGCCATCTGCCGAGCGTGGTGGATAATCGCAGCATCGTTGGTGGTTGCCGTGCCGTTATTTGATCCTCAGAGCGGCGGATTTGCCCAAAGCCCGGCCGAGTTAATCACAGTCATCATTGCTCTCGGCGCTCTCGTGGTTGGTGGGGGGATGTGGGCTCTGCAACAAATTGACTGGCCCCACACCTTCAACCTGGAATTCCTCAACGGAAGCTATCCTCAGCCGGCCGACGCTCCCGGGCAACATGCAAGAGTGTTTCCGCTCGGCCAAACAACGTTTCTCATCCGAATCCGAGTGAGGGAACCGATCCTGATGGGTGAAATCAATCTACGTTTCCTAAACGACGATCTCACTAATGTGCCGGTTGAAACCATTCGAATTACAGAACTGCATGAAGAAAAAGTTAGGGCGGCGGGATATGACGCGACAGTTTCCCCTAGGGATGACGGTCACGGCGGAATAACCGTTCATTATCTTGACCCCGAGTGGCCCAAGGGTGGCGGTGGACCGGATATCTATTTCACTGTTACTTGTGTTGCCAGCCACACATGGAACGGCAAGCTTAGCTTTCGTGGTCCCAACGCGAGAAAGGCTCGTCGCATCGTACGACGTGAGGTATCGGTCCTTTAGTGGGCGATCAAGTCCTTGTATTCAAGGTTCTCCGAGCGGACCAGCCGAGTCAGAGTGTCACGGAACAGATACGGGTTCTCGCGGTTGTTGAACCGCCAGGCCATCTCATCGAGGTACGCTTCCATGTGCTTGGTGGAAAGCCGGTGATAGGAGCCCACAATCGACCGCTTGAACAGCGACCATACGCCCTCGACGGTATTCGTGTGAACGTCGGCCCGCACCCATTCCTCGGCGCCGTGGTTGACGGTCTCATGGACAGTGTTCTCATCGCCAATGCCGTCGTAGCCGGAATATTCGTCCGTGTAGATCGTGGTTGCGCCATCATCGACGGTCGAAGCGATGAAGTTATGAAGGACTTCGCGCGTCCGATGGCTCTCAACCTTGAACCGAACCATGCCGCCCCGTTCCATCGCTCCCAGGACCATGACCTTGTCCATCCCGCCGGTGCCGTGGATGCGGCGCGCGCGGTCCGTCTTGTGCATGAACTTCGCTTTGCCACCCACGAACGTCTCATCGACTTCGACGGTGCCAGTCAACGGCTCGGGGTTGAGGTCAGCCATCGCGGCGCGGATCCGGTGGCAGAGGAACCACGCGGTCTTGTAGCTCACGTCAATCGTTCGCTTGAGCTGGTTGGCGCTGATGCCTTTGCGGGACTCGCACATGAGGTAGGTCGCCATGAACCACTTGGGCAGCGGCAGCTTGGAGTCTTGAAAGATAGTGCCAGCGAGTACCGAGAACTGGTAGCGGCATGAGTCACAGTCAAACTGGTGGCGCGCCGCGATCCTTGAAATCTTGGGGCTCTCGCACCGCGGGCACGTCACACCGTCCGGCCAGCGGAGTTCTTCCAGGGCTGCGCGGCACTCCGCGTCGGTGTCGTACTCTGACATTAGACGGAAGACGTTCATGTCTTCCTTCACGACCTTAGCGGCCATAGGAGCCCTCCGATGCCAAAGAAAGATCAGCCCAAGAAGCGGGCGACAGACATGACAGATGAGGAGCTAGCACGGCGGATTTTCCCGCCAAAGGTGCTAGAAATGCTGAAAGAAGTTGCCGCTCAGGAGCCGAAACAGCCGCGCAAGTCCTCATCACAAGAGGATTCTAGCTAATCATGAGCCTTGTGTCAAGTATACAATTCACCGGAACAAGGGGAGATCCGGGACGCGGCCGTCCATCGCGTCGTGGTGCCGGTCAGTTGGTTCGCGAATGGCCGGGCAGGAGACGCCGCGGAGCAAGATATCCGCCCCCGTGAGAAGTGCTGGGACTGAGCGTAGGAG
>JACQOR010000061.1 GCA_016202435.1 Chloroflexota bacterium | reverse complement strand
CCACCCCAGGAACGCGAAGGTCCACCAAGCGGGACTCGGCAACGTCGGATACCGCACCGGCCAAGTACTCTGGCCCCAGGGTTTCCACGCGAACGGTGTCATTGAAACCGGTGGAATAGCCGCTCTGGGGCTCGACGAAGAGGATGCGCTTGATGCGGGACTCGAGTTCCCGGTGGTGGACGACGTTCAGCATGTGCGGCCTCCGTTGCCTCGACCTGCTACCCTGCGAGGTGGCGCCGTGCACCTACTGCACCCCAGGTGAAAGGTCACGCTAGCATAGCACACGCCTCCTCATGTAGGGAGCAGGTCTGGAATACCCGATGAGCGAGCTGAGTCAGGCGCTGCAAAGCGGCCGGATTGTCACCGTGTTTGGAAGCTCGCGGGCGCAGGCTTCCGATCCCGAGTACCTGGCCGCCGCGGAGCTGGGACGTCTGCTCGGCGAGCGCGGGTGGACGCTATGCAATGGTGGATTCAGCGGAACAATGACTGCGGCCTCTCAGGCGGTGAAAGAGGCCGGCGGGTCCACGATCGGTGTCACCGTTCCCATCTACTTTGAGGGAATCGCCAACCCTTGGGTCGACCGGAACCTGGCCACAACGTCCCTCTTTGCTCGCCTCGAGCAACTGGTGACACTGGGAGACGCCTACGTGGTGCTGCGGGGCGGGATCGGTACGCTTCTCGAGCTAGCGATGGTCTGGAACGCCGTCCAGTCGGACCAGGCGGGCAAGCCGATAATCGTGATCGGCCGGGAGTGGGCGGAGATCATCAGCCTCCTGCAGGTAAGCCTGCCCATGCATCCGTGGGAAGCGTCGAGTCTGACGCTGGTGCCAACAGTCCAGGAGGCTGTAGCCTGCCTCGAGGAGCATTTTGCCTCGAGGTAGGATTCTCGGCCGAGAAACCCCGTTTTCGGCCCTCATTGGGTTCCGCCTGTCGGTGAGGCGGGCATGGGGGTGGAGGCGGCCGTGGGCGCAGGTGAGATTGTGGGACGCGCCGTCGGGGGAGCGGGGGTGGGAGTGCGCGTGATCGTCGGCACCACCACGGTTACCAGTCCCCGGATGACGGCGTCCATCGTGGCGTTGGGTGTCGGCTGGGGAATAGGCGGAGGCGCTTGCTGCGAGCGACCCGTACAGGCACCGAGGACAGCGACAACCGCTAATCCGACAGCAAGCCTGGGGACAAGCCCGCCAGCCGGCGGCCTGGGAAGCAATGGGCTAGGGCGCTCGGGTTGGAGTCGGAGTGGCTGTTGGGGTTGGGAGTGCCGGCACACGCAAGATCTGCTCGACCCGCAGCTGGTCTTCGCTGGATAGCTGGTCCCGGTTGGCCTCGAAGATAGCGCGCCAGTGAGCGGCATCTCCATAGACCTGGGCCGCGATAGTCGTCAGGGTGTCCCCCTCTCGGACCGTAAAGGTTCGACCTCCGGGCGCAGCCGAGGGGAGGGGAGATACCGCGGAGACCGGCGTGGTGGTTGCAGGAACCGGCGTGGCGAGCGGGGGCCGCGCGACGGTTTGCTGCTGAAGCGGAACTGCCGTGGCTGGGGACGGCGACTCGTCTACGCACCCAGCCACGACGGCGAGGGAAAGCGCGAGAATCACCGGGCGGACATAAGGGCGAAGGTGCACCATCGAGGCCTCCGGGGATGGCGTGATTATACGCACGCACACGCCTGGGATCATCGATGCCGTGCTGAGCTGAAGGGACGCATTTGCACTCAGGCATGAAGCCCGTCGACGGGCTCAGGGCATGCGTTCCACTTCGTAAGGATGACAATAACCGACAGGGGGACAGTCTTGGCTGACATCCGTCCTTTCCGGGCGATTCGGTTCAATACGACGCGGTTAGGCAAGGACCTATCCAAGGTTGTTTGTCCACCGTTCGACGTGATCTCTCAGGAGCTGCAGAACGAGCTCTACGAGCGGCACCATGAGAATGTGGTGCGTCTCGAGTTGACGCGTTCGACGCCCCCTGAGGCGCCCGAGGCCCGATACGCGCGAGCGGCCCAGCAGTACGCCACCTGGCTGGGAGATGGGACGCTCCTCCGCGACCCGGTGCCGGCGCTCTACCTGTATAGCTGTCGTTTTGACGTCGGCGGTGTGACCTACCGTCGCCGAGGGTTCATCGCCGCGGTACGGCTTGAGCCCTGGGACAAGCAAATCGTACGTCCCCACGAGCGGACGTTGCCGGGTCCGATAGAGGACCGGTTCCTGCTCATGCAGGCCTGCCGGGCGAACTTTAGCCCGATCTGGCTGGTCTTCCGGGGCGCTGCGGACTCCACGCTGGCTCTGTTCGAGCGAGTGCATGCGAAGGAGCCGGATGCGCACGTCTGGGAGGGGCATGACCAGGTTGAGCACTCTTTATGGCTCTGCACTGATACCGATCTGCTGCACCGGCTCCACAGCGAGCTGGCGGAGCTTCCGGCCTACGTTGCCGACGGTCATCATCGGTATACGACGGCGCTCCGTTTTCGCGACGAACTGGAGCAAACCGAAGGGCCTTTGGGCGCGGACCAGGCGCCCAACTTCGTGCTGGCCCACCTGGTGCAAAGCGAAGACGAAGGCTTGCCCGTCCGGGGCATTCACCGCATGGTGAGGCTAGAGGGGACGTCCGCCCACGACATCCGCCAGGCATTGGCTCCCTGGTTTGAGTTGGACGAGACGGACAGATCCGCGGAGCAGCTTCTTGGTGCCGTCAGCGCCATGCCGCAGGAGTCGACTGCGTTTGCTCTCTGGGCGCCGAAGCTTCACTTCAGCGCTGTAGCCAGGGAGCGCGGGCGGGGCGTGCCTGAAGCGTTGGCGCCGGATAGGTCTCCGGCCTGGCGGCAGCTCGATCTCGCGGTGGTCCACACGCTGGCAATCGACCGCGTCTTCACCGGCGGAACTCAGGCTCTCCTGGATGGCGGACGCCTCCTCTACGCCTACAGCGTGGCGGAAGTCGAGCAGGCGATTGAAACTGGACGAGCTGACGCTGCGTTCCTCGTAAGAGGAACCCCGGTTCGCCAGGTGATGGCAGTGGCCGATGCCAACGACCGCATGCCGGAGAAGTCCACGTATTTCTATCCTAAGCCGCCCACCGGAATGGTTATGGCCAGTCTTGAGGGTGAAGTTCCTGAGCCCCCGCGCCCGTAGCCGGCGGTACCCATGGGGCGAGCGCTTGCCAGCGTTCGTGGACTAGGGGAGGTCAAGATCCGGGTCCGACAGGTCGCCTCCCGAACCTCCCTCGCTGACGCCTTCGACAAGATCCTGGTAGTCTGATCCCAGGTCCATCCCAGCGGCCTGGCCAATCCGTTGTGCCCAACTGGCTACAGCTCTCGGATCGTTGTAGTCCACGCCCTCGAAGTTGGAGGGATCGGTCAGAAAATCCTGGTAGGATGACTCCGACCTGACGTAGGCTACGCGGGAAGGCACGCGACCGAGATCGGTTGACTCACAGTGGGGACAGCGTACTTCGCCCGCGCTGGAGAAGCTCCTAAAGAAGAGCTGAGATTGCTGCCCGCAAGCGTTGCAGCGGTACTCGTAAATTGGCATTTCTGATGCGATCGCTCACTGTCGCTTGATGAGTAGATGCTGCCGAGTATAGCAAGGGAGTCGGCACCCGATGGATCGTGACACGCTGGGCCGCGCACTCGTCGAAGCAGCCTATCTCGAGGGCGACTTTGTCCTCGCCTCGGGTCGGCGAAGCCGCTATTACTTCGACAAATACCTTTTCGAGACGCAACCGGACCTGCTGGGGCCGGTCGCAGAGCTGTTGGCGGAAAGGCTGCCACCAGAGGCACGGCGAATTGCCGGACCGGAGCTCGGAGCGATCGCCCTGGCCTCCGCAACTTCGTTGAGGAGCGGCCTACCTTCGTTGTTCATCCGCGGCGCGGCGAAGGCCTACGGAACGGCGAAGCGAATCGAGGGACCTTTCGATCCGGGGGATCGAGTCGTCGTGATTGAGGACGTGATCACCAGTGGTGGATCGGCCCTCGAGGCTGCCAAAGTACTGGTGGAAGCTGGCTGCGAGGTGTTGAGAATCGTCGGTGTGATCGACCGCGAGGAAGGCGGACGAGAGGCCGTGATGAGCGCCGGCTTTGCATTCGACGCGCTTTTCACCAGGACTGAGCTTGAGCTTTACCTTTCCACGACTGCGCGGTAGACCGCCGCGGTCTCGGTCGCAATGCGTTGATTCGTAAAACGAGCCAGAACCCGCTCTCGGCCCCGTCTTGCCAGGTCCTGCCGTAGAAGCCTGTCTGTCGCGACCCGCTCGAGCTGCGATCGGAGGGCATTGGCGTCGCCCTCCGGAAAGATCAGCCCCGCATCCCCGATGACATCCGGGATCTCCCCACAGGTCGAGCCAATTACCGCTACGCCGCATGCCATAGCTTCCACCAGAGCGCGGCCAAACTGCTCGGTCCAGTTGGGAAGGCTGATCGACGGGAGGACGAGCACGTCAAGTTGCGTCAGCATCTCGGGCACCCGGGCGCTGGGGACGCTCCCGGCAAATTCGGTCTTCGATGCTATTCCCGCCAGGCGGGCTTGCAGCTCAAGCTCGGGGCGGGACGGCCCGCCGCCGACTATTGCCAACCGAAACGGGGCCCCTAGGGAGGCACACGCTTCGATCAACAGCCGCACACCTTTTTGCGGGACCAGGCGCCCGACGAAGCCAATGTTGAGGGGCCGCTCGAGACCAGTACCATCCCGCTCAACGGGATGCAGCAACTCCGGATCGATCCCAATCTGCGGGATAACGGCTGGGGATCCGTGATAGCCTTTCGCTCTCAGCACCCGGGCTGCAGCGTCTGTGCCAGCAATGGCGGCGCTCGCCCAGCGATAGACGTACCGTTCCATCCAGGAAAAAGGCGGCGGATAACGGCGGTCCAGGTTCTGCCAGGTGAAGAAGACGGAAGGAATGGCGCGGTGCCGCGCTTCCCGGATGGCAAGGAAGCTGGCAAGGTTGTAGGGCTCCTCCTCCACGTGTAGCAGATCGGGCTTGTGCTCATCCAGCAGGCGCCCCAGGTCCGGAAAGAAGAAGACGTGGAAATGCCCATTGAAGGCGATGCGTGAGACCACCATCTGATAGCCGTCGAGATAGAGACCTTCGAACTGGACCGGTGAGCCCGGTTCGTCCCACGACGGCGGCGCGACGCCGACAACTTCCACGTCCTTCTGACGCGCCAACTCCTGAAGCTTCTGCTGGTAGGCGCCCACGACCAGGCCCTTCCAAACGACCATGACCTTCATCTTGTGATTCGCAACTTCAACGAGCGTCCCATGCGTTCATCGAGCTGCTCGTACCTGCACGTGTCGGCAAGCATTTCATTCGGCGACTCTATGGTAGAGGTCTGTGGTCTGCCGAACGACCCGCTCCCAACTGAACTGCCGCGCTCGCGCCAGGCCCTTCTGGCGGAGCTCATCAAGCGCCGCCTCGTCGGCCAAGAGATCAACCATCGCCTCGGCCATGGCGGCTGGTTCCCGAGCATTGATGACGCGTGCTGCCCCGCCGGCGACTTCGGGCAGTGATGAAGCGTCAGAACTCAGCACCGGTGTGCCGCACGCGAAGGCTT
>JACQOR010000059.1 GCA_016202435.1 Chloroflexota bacterium | reverse complement strand
GTTCCTGGTGCTGGGGTGCTGCATGGGGGGCTCCTCGGTGCTGAAGTTGATGGAGCGCGCGCCCCACCGGGTCGTAGCGGGGGTACTGGAGCAGCCCATTGGAATCAGTGACGAGAACCGGGAGGCGCTGAAGGACAACCTCTCGCTCCGCTGGGCCACGGAGCTGGCCAAGAGACGCCCCGAGCTCAACGAGGCGGACATCCACAAGTTCCGAGACCGCATGTTCAATCCCGAGGGGAATTTCGTGTACAGCGTCACCCGAGAGTTCGTCAGCTCCTGTACGACTCCGATGCTGGTCATGCCGGGCAACATCGGCAATCTCGACCATCCGAACGCCATCGGTCGCGAGATCGCGGCTCTCGCTCCCAAGTCAGAGATCCTTGAAGACTGGAGGTATCCTGCCGACGTCGTACCCGGGACCGTGGCGCACATCCGGAGGTTCTTGAAAGCCCACACGCCCGGCTAGCGCGGAGCGGTGGACCATCGCCGAGGTCAGCAGAATCGGCGAGAATCAGGAGGAGGTGTGGACGCTGGGTAGGTTCGACGACGCGATCTCTCGAATCGATGCCGCCAACGCGGCCGACCCCAGCCGCGAGGCGTTCGAAGGGGAAATCTGGCCGAAAGAGCTCCTATACAGCCGGCGAATGACCGGCTGGCTCGAGCGGCTCGCGCCCGAGGCTTCCGAGCCGCTCCGCCTCGCGGCGCGCGCCCAGCACGTCGAGCGCTGGCAAATCTCGCGCCAGGACTACGCCGAGGGGAGGAAGGGCTACCTCCTGTGGCGCACCGCCCTCTACCGTTACCATGCGGAGCGCGCCCGTGAGATCCTTGCTGGTTTGGGCTACGATCCGGCGACTATTGACCGGGTCGGCGCGCTCTTGCAGAAGAAGCGCCTGCGGTCGGATGCCGAAGTGCAAACCTTGGAAGACGCTGCCTGCCTCGTGTTCCTCGAAAACTACTTCGCCGCTTTCGCGAAGAAGCACGACGAGGAGAAGATCGTAGACATTGTCAGGAAGACCTGGGTCAAGATGTCGGCGAACGGGCACCGGGCCGCGCTGGATCTCGTTGGATCGCTGCCCGCGGACGCGCGGCGCCTCGTCGAGGCTGCCCTGGCCGACGGTGCTGAATAGGCTGGCCGCGCCGGCGGTTTTCGCATCGTCATCGCCCACTTTGGGCTAAGTTTTTCAGACCCGCACGATAGTGGACGCCGCAGGGTGGAATCGCGCCATCACGTTGTTTAGAATATGCGAAACTTGTGTGAGGTAGTTAATGTCCGATCGGCGGGAACTCGAGCAGCTGTATGGCCTCCACGCGTCCATTTGCAAGGCCTTCGCAAATCCGACGCGGTTGCGGATCGTCGAGGCGCTGGGGGATGGCGAGCGTACCGTGTCCCAGCTGGTTGAGCTGCTGGGCGTTTCCAAGAGTAGTGCGTCTCAGCATCTCGCGACGATGCGGGAGAAGGGCGTCGTGGAGTTTCGACGAGAAGCCGGGCACGTGTACTACCGCCTGACCAGTCCCAAGATCCTTCAGGCCTGTCGGCTGATGCGCGAGGTTCTGATCGAGCAATCGGAGCGAAGACACGTGCTCGCCCACGTCGGGGGATAGGTCGTCGGGCGGGGCTGCGCGTGATCTCCGGACGTGGAGGGAATGATGGCGGACCAGACCATTGTGATTCTCGGGGGCGGCGTCGGCGGGCTCGTGACGGCCAGTGAGCTGCGCAAGCGCCTGGGCAAGGAGCACCGGGTGGTGCTCATAGATAAAGAGGGACAGCACGTGTTCTGGCCATCTTTGCTTTGGCTGCAGGTGGGGTTGCGCGACCCGGAAAGCTTCGTCCGCGATCTCGGCGTGCTGCAAGGGAAGGGCATCGAGGTGGTCAAGGGGGAGGTTGAGGCCATCGACCCGGAGCGCAAAGTGGTGCGCGTTGACGGTGCCGAGCTCAGTGCTGACTACCTCGTTGTGTCTCTGGGCGCTCAATTGGCCGTGGAGCAGATCCCCGGCTTGGCCGAGGCTGGGTACAACCTCTACTCCCTGGAGGGGGCCGCGGCGATTCGCGACCAGCGCAAAGATCTCATCGCGGGGAACCTCGTGGTGCTGGTGACCAGGACGCCGTTCAAGTGTCCAGCCGCCCCCTACGAGGCCGCGATGCTCCTGGAGTACGACCTGCGTAAGCGCAAAGCGCGGGACCACGTCGCCGTTTCGCTCTATACCCCCGAGGCGGGGCCAATGCCCATTACCGGACCGGAGGTCTCGGCCGGGGTGCGTCGGATGGTCGAGGATCGCAACATCGGGTACTTCCCCCAGCACCAGGTCACCCAGGTTGATTCCGTGACCAACACGCTCCAGTTCGCCAACGGTGCCACGGCCCGTTTCGACCTGCTGGTCTATGTGCCGCCGCACGTTGCGCCGCCCGTGGTCCGGGAGGCCGGGCTGGTCGGGGAGAGCGGTTGGGTGTCGGTGGATCGCCACACGATGGAGACGCGTTTTCCGGGCGTGTACGCCATCGGCGACGTTGTCGGTATCCCCCTATCCCTCGGTATGCCACTGCCGAAGGCAGGGGTCTTTGCCCATCGCGAAGGAGAGGCCGTCGCTCAGACCATCGCCGCTCGAATCAACGGGACGGGGAACGCCGGCTCTTTCGACGGGCAGGGCGAATGCTTCATCGAAGCCGGTGACGGCAAGGCGGGGTTCGGACGCGGCAACTTCTACGCGGAGCCCCGGCCGACGATCACCCTCCACGACCCCGGTCGCCACTGGCACGCGGGCAAGGTGCTATTCGAAAAGGACTGGTTCCGACGGTGGTTCTAGCCGCACAGACCGACCAGGTAACGCGGCGAAGCGTACTTCATGGCCAACTCCGGAGGGCCCCGCGTCATGTCTGCGATTGGGGGAACGGTGAAATACCTGCTAGTCATCAACACGAATGAACCGGAGACTCTGTGGAATGCGCTCCGCTTCGGCGCGACCAGTCTCTCGAGGGGTCATACGGTCAGCATGTTTCTCCTGGGCTCGGCAGTTGAAATTGAAGGCATCCAGAACGAACGCTTTGACGTGCAAAAGGCTTTGCTTCGGTTCGATGAGTTGGGGGGCAGCGCCCTGAGCTGCGGCACCTGCCTGCGCAGCCGCCAGATGGAGCCCGCGGCCGTCTGCCCGATGTCCACCATGGATGAGCTGGTCGGCCTGACGGAGGAAGCAGATCGCGTCCTCACTTTCGGCTAAGGCAATGCAGTGCGGAACCCGTCGTGGCAGGCCGTGCTCGCCACGGCCGATACGAAGGTGACCCCTGCTAGAGCGTGCATGACGCGCACGTAGGTAGCCTGGTCAGGCCCAGGTTTTCTGAGGGTCAAAACTGGGGCAGGTCAGAATGCGGAGCGAGTCTGCAGCGGCCCTTCGCGCTACCTCGACCCGATCTTCGTCATCCAGCTGCAACGATTCTCGCCGTGAGGAGCCTTCAACATGAGCATGATCCAGGCAGTGGTTGTTGACCCGAGTGCGCCCGCCCACCTCACCCTG
Organism: Chloroflexota bacterium; assembly: GCA_016202435.1. GTDB lineage: Bacteria > Chloroflexota > UBA6077 > UBA6077 > SHYK01 > JACQOR01. The sequence goes on along the minus strand of JACQOR010000059.1, from coordinate 25,938 downwards.
GCGTCCGTGGAGGCGCCCTCGCCGGGCCGGAGCGAAGCGCTCGTCCGGGTGCACGCTTTCTCGCTGAACCGAGGGGAGGTCCGGTCGTCCCAAAGTGCCGCGGCCGGTACCCGTCCGGGCTGGGACGTCGCCGGGATCGTCGAGCAAGCCGCCGCTGACGCCAGTGGCCCGGCGGCGGGAGCGCGTGTGGTCGGGCTGCTGCGCACGGGGGCCTGGGGCGAGGTCGTGGCGGTGCCGACCACGAATCTTGCGCCGTTGCCGGATGACGTGGGCTTCTCGGAAGCCGCGACGCTCCCGGTCGCCGGTCTCACCGCGCTCTATGCCATCGACCGAGCCGACGGCCTGATGGAGCGCAACGTGCTGATCACCGGAGCTTCCGGCGGCGTCGGTCACCTCGGAGTGCAGCTGGCTGCCCACGGCGGGGCGCGGGTCACCGGACTGGTGCGGCAGGAGCAGCACGCAGCGGCGGTTCGGGACGCGGGCGCGCATACGGTTGTGGCCGACGAGACCGGGGCCGCGGCCCGGGAGGGGGGACCCTTCCATCTCGTGCTGGAGTCCGTTGGTGGGCAGGTGCTCGGCAACGTGTTGCCCATGATGGCGCCAGGTGGGGTGATCGTGTGCTTTGGCGTCTCCGCAGGGGGTCCGGCGACCTTCGACTCCGGCCTCGTACTGCGTACTCGCCTGCGCATGACGGGGCTGTCCGTGTTCAACGAGATCAACCGCGAAGGCGCGTCCGTGGGTCTGGGTCGCCTGGTTCGCCTCGTCGCCGCCGACGCCCTCAAGCCGCAAATTGCCCTGGAAGCGCCCTGGCAGGAGGTCGGCTCGGTCGCGCAGAAGCTCCTCGACCGAGCGTACCCCGGCAAAGCAGTGCTGCTCGTCGACTGAGGGCACCGGTACTCAAGCCAGCCCCGGGATGCCGGTTCGTATGGCTCCCAGGCTAACGGTGTGCGAGCAGGCCCCCGGCGGCGGAACGGAGCGGCGGACTATGATGGGTGCCGGGACATCCAGGCCCGCGGAGGTCTCGTCCAATGCCCATAGCCGATACCGAGCCGACGGCGGAGCAGGTTCAACTCGACCTGTTGCGTAGCGCCACCGTCGCCCGCCGCGCCTCGCTGGCTCGATCCCTGAGCTGCACCGTCATTCAGCTTACGCGGCGCGCCGTCGTGGCAGCGTGTCCCACCACGGATGGGGACGAGCTTGCGGCACGGCTGGTCGCAGTTTGCTACGGGCCAGAGCTCGCGAACCGCCTTCGCCGCGATCTGGAAACCCGGCAACGCCAGCGCGAGCCATGAACCTCGGTCCTCCCGACGCCCTCGCGGCTCTCACCCCGGTCGTGGAGGCCCTGGAACGCCTGGGCGTTCGCTATCACATCGGCGGCTCGCTCGCGAGCTCGGCCTACGGGATGCCACGGGCGACGGCGGACGTCGACGTCGTAGCCGAGCTTCATCCCGAGCAAGTCGACGGCTTTGTCAGTCAGCTTCAGTCCGAGTACTACCTGGAGCGTGAGCGGGCCAGGGAAGCCGCCCGGCAGCGCGGGTCCTTCAACCTGATTCACCTGGAGACCATGGTAAAAATAGACATCTTCGTGCCTGGAGCACTGCCGTTCGAGCAGGAAGAGCAGCAGCGGGCCCGACCGCAGACTCTCGACGTGGCCGAGCATGCGCGCACTTTCCTCGTGAAGTCGCCCGAAGACCTCGTGCTACGGAAGCTGAGCTGGTACCGGGCTGGAGGGGAGGTCTCTGAGCGACAGTGGGACGACGTCATCGGCGTGCTCAAGGTGCAGACCGAGCGGCTCGACATAGGCTACCTTAGGCGCTGGGCCGTTGAGCTGCAGATCGACGACCTGGCGGAGCGCGCCCTGGAAGAGGCTGGGAACGCCTGATCGAAGGGGGATTCTCCTGACCTCTAGCGCGAAATCTGGGTGGGGGCTGGTGACATGGAGATCCTGAGTACGAAGCGGCTGTCGAACGGCATTCTCGAGCGGCGGTTCACGGTCCCCGGCGCGACGGGTCCCGTGCCTGGCGCGCTCTGGACGCGCGAGGGTGGCTCCGGCCCCGTCCCGTTGATTCTGCTGGGACACGGCGGTGGCGGCTCGAAGGACGCGCCCAACAATCTCGACTCTCGGGACTACTTCACGGGGGAGCGCGGCATTGGTACCGCGGCGATCGACGGTCCGGCCCACGGCGATCGGGGCCCGGTCACTGCGGTGAGCCATCCTGCCTACGCCGAGATGTGGCAGCGGCCGACAGCGCACGATGACATGAACGCCGACTGGCGCGCCACGCTTGGCGCGTTGCTCGCGCTGGGCGAGTTCGATCCCCAAGGGGTCGGCTACTACGGGCTCTCGATGGGGACGATGTTCGGGCTTCCCTACCTCGCGGCCGAACCTCGGATCTCCGTAGCGGTGCTTGGGCTGTGCGGACTCCGCGGCCCGGCGATCGTCCTCAGCGGAATCGGAGGGCGGCTGGCCGTCGATGCTCCGCGTGTGACCTGTCCACTCATGTACCACGTCCAGTGGGACGACGAGCGCTTCGACCGCGACGGCGCCCTGGAGCTGTACGGGATGCTGGGCGCCGCCGACAAGCGATTGCAGTCGACGCCGGGCCCCCACGGGGGCATCACCGCCGAGGCGCGGGACGCGCTGCGGGCATTCATCGCGGGCCGGCTGGCGGCGGTGCCGGCTGCCGTCTAGGCTGGCTGCGTCTCGAACGACACCATCGTACTCAGGGTGAAATCGATATTGTGCCGGTAGGCGTCGGACAGGTACTGGTGGTAGATCCGAGCCTCCATCTCTTCTGATGCTGCGCCGCAGTCCAGGGCGACGACCGTGTGGTAGTCACGGTTGCTAAGCCCGAGGGACGCGGCGTGGACGCAGAAGGCCGCCGAGACGCCCGTCACCAGGACGGTCGTGTCACCGCCGAGGAGCCCTTTCCGCTGGAGCAACGTCTCGAGTCCGGGCCAGGCCCAGATGTCGTGACTCCACTTCTGGATCACGTGGTCGGTGGGTTGGGGCGCGATTTCGTCGATGATTTCAGCGTCCCAGGTCCCGACGATGAGGTGGATAGGACGTCCGAAGACCGTGTGCTCGGGGGATTCCACCTGGCGGAGTGAGTGCGAATAGATGACCGTAGCTCCGGCGTCGCGGGCCTTGGCCAGGAGCCGCTCGTTCCCTTCGATGACGTCGAAGGCACGCTGGTTGCCCTTCTTGCAGAAGTTGTTCTGCATGTCGACGACCAGAACCACGGTCCTTGCCGGGTCGAGGGTAAACGCCTTCGGCTTGGGGGTATCGACCGTAACTTCGACAGTTTCAGGCAGGGGCGTCCAGGCCATGACTTCTTCTCCCTGAAGAGAATTGCTCGGGCACTCTACCAGCGGGAGGCGGGAACTACAACGCCGGTCGCAGCTACGGTAGCGGGTCGCCCCCGGGAGACGGTGGCACCTCGAAGGCATTCAGCACGCAGGCAAGCATCACGTAGTAGCCGACAATGGCGGTCAGCTCGGCGCTGCCGCGGTCGCCCAGCAGTTCATGCACGGGTGCGAAGGTTTCCTCGCTGACCTGGTGGTTACGGACGAGTTCTCGGGCATAGCGCAGTATCTGCCGCTCTTTCCGTGCGAGGCCGTCCAGGGATGCCTTGCGGCGGATGACGTCGACCGTCGCGTCGCTGATGCCGGCTTCCCTGGCCGAGATCACGTGTGTCGCCCACTCATATGCGCATTCGCATTCGCGCACCGTGGTCGTGGCCGCCAGCTCGCGCACCAGGGGCGGAAGCGATGACTCGAAGCGGACGAAGGTGCCCAGGTGTGCCGCCCGCGCTGCCAGCTCCGGGCTGTGCATCAGTACTGAGAAGGGGCCGCGCACGTTTCCGCGGCTGGCGGTGATGGCGTCGAAGGCACCGCGTCCCTCGACCGGTACGTCGTCGCGGGCAGTAATCTGGGGAATGCGGGTCATCCCGACCTCCGTCGTCAGAAGTTCCTATCGGACCTTGCGCAGGATCGTCTGGAGCGCGGTAACCACGTGGTCGATTTCCTCCTCGGTGTTGAAGAAGTGGCAAGAGAAGCGGATTGCGTCCAGTTCGTCGATGGAGCGCGCGGCGATTCTCTCGCGGGCCCACAGGGTCCGAACCGCGTCCGGAGCGGCGACGCCGGGCAGCCGGACCGTGACGAGACCGGTTGAGGCCGCCGGATCCATCGGGGACGCCACGGTGACGCCCGGCAAGCTGTCCAGCTCGTGCTTTAGCCTGGTTGCGAGGTTCCGGTTGCCGGTTTGAATCTGATCCAGTCCGGCCGCCTGAATGAACCGGATGGCCTCGGTGAAACCGGCCCGCAGCGCCATGCTCGAGGTAGATAGCTCGAACCTCCGGGACGTCTCGCTGAAGTCAACAGAGGGGTCCGTACCGCGCCGGAGCGTGAGGTACGGGTTGCGGGGCTCGAGGGTTCTCAGGCGATCGCCGCGGACGTAGAGCGCGCCAACGCCGTCCGGACCCAGGAGCCACTTCTGGCCGGGCATCGAGTAGAAGTCCACGCCGAGCGCCGGTAGGTCCAGAGGCATCTGGCCCGCCGCCTGGGCGCCGTCCGCGAGTACTGCTACCCCCACCGGGTGCACCAGGTGGCAGATGTCGGCGAGCGGCATCCTCAAGCCCGAGGCGTACTGGACGTGGCTGAGGCAGATGAGTCGGGTCCGCGGTCCGAGCGCCGACCGCAGGCCGGCCAGGATGGATTCGGCGGCTTCGCTCGGGCCCAACTCCAGCACTTTGACCGTGACGCCTTTGCGCTCCAGGGACCTCGTGGACATCAGGACGGCGGGGTGCTCCAGGCCGAAAGTAATGGCCTCATCACCAGGCTCCCAGTGGAGAGCGTTGAGGATCACGCTGATGCCCTCGGTGGTGTTCTGGAGCAGCGCGATCTCGCCGACCGAAGCGCCGAGAAGGGCCGCGACTTCGGACCGCGCCTCGGCGTCGATCTCGTGGCTGACCTCGAGTGCCCGCGGGCTGGCGGGCCCCTCGGCGCTCTCGAGCTCCAGCTGGCCTTCCATGACGTCCAGCACCGGCCGCGGTGACGGACCCGACCAACCGGTGTTCAGATAGGTGACCCGCTGGCAGACCGGTATCTGGGCTCGGATCTCGGCGACGTCAATCAACGTGCATCCAAAGTGCATCGCGACCTGAGCCGATGCCTCCTGAAGTCATCGCGCTATCATGCCACGCCCGTGGAAGCGCTGTTGGTCCGGGGAGGCGCCACGCATCCTGCTGCCCGTCGTTTCGCTGTCGAAGAGCGGCTGCGCGAGCGGTTCCGGCCGCTCGGTGCACTGTCCCCTTTCGCGACGCTCGATACCTTCTCTCCTGGCGCCCGGCGCCTGTTGGCGCGCATGGAGCGCGACGCCGAACGACTCCTGCACATCGTTCGCCTGATCCTGGCGCTCGCCATGACCGCGGTCTACTTCTTTGGGTTCGGCCTCGCCAGCGTCGTGCCTGCCGCCCTAATAGGTGGCGGGGTGACCGGGGCCGTGCTCGTTTGGACACTGGTCTGGCGCCATCTCGGACAGCACACGGCGAGCTTTCGCCTGCGCGTGGCTCTCGCGCTCATCGACACTATGATTGTCGCCCGCGCATTCGTCATGGCGCAGATTCCGCTTCCCGGGTCCGGCTCGGCCGGCACCGGGCTCCTGAGTCCGGTCGATATCCAGGCCATGACGCCGTCGATGCTTGTGTTCCTGGCGTTGAGCGGCGCCTTCCGCCTGGATCCTCGACTGGCGGCGCTCACGACCATTCTCTCCTTTCTCCTCTACACGTACCTGGTAACCGCTTTCCCTACGGCGCCTGCGCCCGCGATTGCCAACGCCGTGGTGATCTGGGTGGCGGGTGCCCTGGGGGCCAATGCGGCCCGCGTGCTGCGGACTGTCGCGCTGCGGGCCAGCGAGGAGCAGGTGCTGGAGCGCTACGTCCCCGAGGGGCTCACCCAGGAGCTGGCTCGGGCCGGCGAGGTCGAGCGCGGAGGTCGGGAGGAGGATGTTTCGGTGCTCATGGCGGACATCCGTGGGTTCACCGGCCTCTCGGAGCAACTCACTCCGGCTGGCGCGGTGGCGCTGCTCAACGAGTATTTCACGGCCGTGGTGGCGCCCCTTGCACGGGAGAGCGCGGTCCTGGACAAGTACATTGGGGACGGCGTGCTGGCCTTCTTCGAGGGTCCCAACCACGCCGACCGGGCGGTCCGGGCCGGCCGGGGGATGCTCGACGCCGTTGAGGCCTTCAACGCGGGCCGCAGCGGCGAGCGCCCCATTCGAATCGGCGTCGCGATCCATGCCGGTGGCACGCTCGTGGGGACGATTGGGGCGCCGAGCCGACGCGAATACACCGTCGTCGGTGACGTGGTGAACGTGGCCGCCCGGCTCGAAGAATGGAACAAGGGCCTCCATTCGAAGCTCATCGTCTCCGAAGAGGTGCTCGCCCGGGTCACCGACACTGAACTTACCGAGGGTCTGGAAGGCCCGGTGAGTCTTGATCTCCACGGCCGGGGCGCCCGCGCCTTGGCCCGATACCTCCCCGCCGACCCTGTCTAGGTTCCCCGACCTTGGACTGCGCCTCCTCTTTTGGCCTAAGCTACGGCACCCACGGGCAGTGACTGATTGTCGCTGTCCGGCGCGGCCGAAGTAGGTGGGAGGTTGGAATGGCTGACAACGTCCGTCTCGGTCTCATTGGTGTGGGGAACTGGATGCGGCGCCGCATGCTCCCCACATTTCAGACGGTGCCCGGCGCCGAGTTCCGCGTCGTGGCCAATCGGAGCATGGCGAGCTCGGAGCGAGCCGCCGAGGAATTCGACGTTCCGGTCGCCCTGGACAACTGGAAGGAGCTCGTCAAGCGGGACGACGTAGACGCCGTCGTCATCGGCACGCCGCCCTATCTGCACCTTGAGGCCACGATGACGGCGCTGGACGCCGGCAAGCACGTGCTGTGCGTGCCCCACATCACTATGGAAAACGTGCAGGACCTCAAAGACATGCAAGCCAAGTCTGAACAGACCGGCCTGAAATTCCAGGTCTACAGCAGCCCGGCGCCCCGAGCCCAGATCTACATCCGGCGGCTGGTCGATACCGGCTACCTGGGTGAAGTGCGGCAGGTCTTCGCGCACGGATACTCGGGGGAGCTAGCGGATCCCAACATACCCATCGCCGGCCGAGCCGATCAGCGCTACTACGGTCTCATCAACGCGATGGCTATCGGCATTACCTGGGACGCCGTGCGGCGGTGGCTGCCAGGACCAGATCGGGTGCTGGCGTGGCAGAAGACCTTCGTGACCCAGCGTCGCGACGGGGAGAACGGACCGATGGTTCCCATCGAGACGGCCGACGCGGCGACGGTCGTCGGAGAAGTTTCCGGCGGACCGGTCATTACCTATATTCAGAGTCGGGTGACCCGTTTTGGGCAGGGTCACTACGACATCTTCGGCACCGAAGGCACGCTGCGCTTCGCGGGCACGGACGATCTGGTGGGTGCCCGCGTCGGCGACACAGGACTCGCCCCTATGCCGGTTCCGGATGACATTCCGGAGTCACCGGATCCGGAGGCCGAGTTCATCAGGTGGATCCGCGGCGAGATTTCCCAGCCGACCTACACGTACGACCGGATCCTTCAGCGAACCGAGTTTCACGAGGGGACGTACCGGTCTGCCAAAGAGGGGCGCTGGGTAGACCTGCCGAAGCACTGACCGCGACAGGTCGCGCTGGTCCTCAGCGTGTTGCCTCGCAAGTAACGGTTACCGAATCAGGTGTGGTTGCCTCAGAACGAGTGCTACTGAAGGTCATGCCGGTCGAGCCGAAGATTGGTGTGGCCGGTCAGCTTCGGCGGCGAGCGCAGCGAGCCCATCGTCGATGTCGGCTCGAAGCTTGACCGGATCGAGGACGGCGAAGAGGTTGGCCAGGTGCTGTTGCTTGCTCTCTCGGCTCTCAGCACGATGTCCGGATCGGGCAGCGCGAGCAGCGCCGCGAAATCGCCGCTCCGGGAAGCGGCCAGGAACGCAACCGCGATCTCCTGCTGGCGCACGAGATCGCGGTTGGGCGCCGATACTCCCTGGATGCGGCGACGGGCGCGGCTGGCCAACTGCCGCGTGGCGGCCGGCGACCGGTCCACGATGGTCGCGATTTCCTCGAACGGCACTGCGAACAGGTCCGGGGAGGGCGAAAGCGAGGCGCTCGGCGAGAGCGAGGGTTTCCAGCACCATCAGCAGGGCGGGGCCGACGGCGTCCGCGAGGAGAGCCGCGCGCTCGGGGTCCAGGCCTTCCTCGGGCAAGTCGGCTGGGCCGGACACTTCGGGGTCCAGCGGCCCCTCGGGGTGCGATTGGCGCCAGCGTAAGATATCAAGGCAGACGCGAGCTGTCCCCGTAGGAGCCAGCCGCCTAGGTCTTGCGCGTCGGCGGCGTCGGACCGGCTGAGCCGCAGCCAGGATTCCTGGACGGCTTCATGCGCTTCGCCACCGAGCCCAGCATGCGGTAGGCCACCGCCGGGAGGTTGCCGAGCGGTTCGAAGAGAACCGCTCGGCCAGCCAATCCTGCTCTACGCGGCTGGTCACGTTGCCTCGCTCCGTATCGTCATATAGTGACGGCGTAGGGTGCGCCGATGTGACAGGAGGAAGCAATGAAGATCAAATGGACGACCCTGTATGTAGACGACCAGGAAAAGGCGCTGCAGTTCTACACCGAGGTGCTGGGTTTTCAGAAGAAGGCTGATTTCTCGCAGGGTCAATATCGATGGCTGACCGTCGCCTCGCCGCAGGATCCGGATGGAGTGGAGCTAGTCCTGGAAGCGAACGGCAACCCGCCGGCCAAGGCGTACCAGGAAGCGCTGTTTGCCCAGGGAATGCCGGCCGCCCAATTCCTGGTGGACGACGTTCAGGCCGAATACGATCGGCTGCAAGGCAAGGGCGTGAAGTTCACCCTGCCGGTCACGAAGGTGACCGGGTCGATCATCGCGACCCTGGATGACACCTGTGGGAATCTGATCCACCTCACCCAACTCGCCTGGTAGAGAGTGATTGACGAGCACGAAGTTTGCGATGATCCATGTGATGCTGACTGTAGGGTGGGGCATGCCTGGACCCGCGCGTCTTCGCCGCGGCCGGGCGGGCGAGGCATGCCTCGCCCCTACCGCTCAGCGAGATTCGGAGTGACCTAGCCGGCTGAAGCTCCCGCGAGCTCGCTGTCCGGTTGCACCCTACCCAGCGCGGCCAGCATATCGTCGATCCGGGTGAACTTGACGCGTGGTCTCCCCACCGCCTGCCCGCGCGCCACCTCTAGCTCGTTCAGCTTTCGCCAGTCCTCGTACGAGAAGTAGAGCGGCTGGCGCTGTCGGATGGTCTGCTCGGCGGCTTCCGCATCTTCAGCCTCCGGCGCGAGCGTCCGTCCGGCCTCGAGATCCTCCATCATGCACTCCACGGTCTCCAGCGCATCGGGCTTGTTGGTTCCCATCACGCCGCTCGGCCCGCGCTTGATCCAGCCGCCGGTGTACTCGCCCAGGCGCGGCTGATGTGTCTCGGGATCGAGCACCCGCCCGTTCTCGTTGAGGATGACGCCCCAGCTGTCATTGAAGGGGACGCCCGGCAGCGGCGTGCCGTGGTAGCCAACCGATCGGAAGACCAGTCCCACCGGCAGATCCTCATATTGATCTGTGGCCCGGGGCTGTAGCGTTCCAGCCGGCGTGGCGTAGAGCTCGTTGCGGACGAGGCGGATCGCGACGACCTTTCCCGCGTCGTCCCCGCGAAGCTCGACTGGAGAAACCAGGAACCGGACGATCAAGATCCGCGGCTTTCCACTCGGCTGCCGTTCTGCATAGGACTGGAGGATTTCGATCTTCTTTGCGGTGGCCCGGTCTGGTGTCTGCTCGAGCGCTGCGTGGGTGAGATCGTCGAGTTTCGCCTCATCAGGGTGAACCACGATGTCCGCGCCCGCCAATTCGCCGAGTTCGGCGATCTCGGGGTTAGTGAACGCGGCCTGGGCAGGGCCCCGGCGACCGAGCAGATAGACCTCGCGGATCCGACTCCGGCGCAACGCCGCGAGCGCGTGGTCGGCAATGTCGGTGGTGGCAAGCTCCTCCGGCGTTCGACACAGGATGCGCGCGACATCGATGGCCACGTTGCCGACCCCGACGATGGCGACGCGCTCGACGGACAGATCGAACTCACGGTCACGATAGTCAAGGTGGCCGTTGTACCAGGCTACGAACTCGGTGGCCGGATGGCTGCCCTTGAGATCTTCTCCGGGGATGCCCATTCGGCGGTCGGTCTGCGCGCCAGTGGCGTAGAAGACTTGATGGTAGTGGGCCCGCAGATCCTCCACGCCGAGATCGCTGCCAAGCTCGACATGGCCGAAGAAACGGAAGCCTGGGTGCGCCGCGATCCGGTCGAAGATGGCGGTTACCGTCTTGATTTTCTGGTGGTCCGGCGCAACTCCGCCGCGAACCAGGCCGAAGGGTGTGGGTAGCCGGTCGAACATGTCGATCTCGACAGCTAGGTCTGGTTGCCCGAAAAGATGGTCGGCGGCGTAAAAGCCCGTGGGCCCGGCGCCCACGATCGCCACGCGCAGCGGTCGGCCGGGTGAGCCTAGCGGTGCAGTTGCATCTGCCATCAGCGCGGCCGGATGGGGTCGGCCGGGTCTTTGAGGAGCTGGATCTGCAGGGTATCGACCTCACCCTGGAACTCGTCGCGCTGAGCCTTCATCACGTCGCCGATCGAGATAATCCCGATGAGCCGGTCGCCGTCAACAACCGGCAGGTGGCGAATCCGCCGAGCGGTCATGACGTTGGCGACCGAATTCAAGTCATCCTGCGGGCCGCCGAGGGTCAGTTCCCGCGTCATGATGGCGCCAACGGTCTTCCCGAACAGCTCCTCGTTGCGCGCGGCCTCGCGCACGATGTCGCGCTCGGACAGGATCCCCACTGGGCGCCCGGCCTCATCGACGACGACGAGCGCGCCGATGTTGTGCTGGGCGAGCAGGGACAGCGCGTCACGGAGCGTCTGCTCCGGCCGAGCGGTGAAAACCGCCGTGCCCTTTTTGGTGAGAATGCTGGTGATGTTCATTTGAGCGCCCCTGAGTGCCTCGTGATTCAGGCCCAGTGTAGCAGGGGTCCGAGATCTTTGGGAGTCGGGCCCTCGTGGTCGGGGTTTCGATGACTTGCTACCCGTGCGGCTGGCTTGCTTCAGCCTTTCCTCGCCTCCGTTTCATCGAATTCTCCGAGGGTAGAAGGTAGATGATCGCAGATGGTCCCGCAGACGATATCGCCCCCACGGGTAGTCTTGCCCGCCCGAACGGGTGGGGCTCGTGGAGGTGAGTGAGTGCGACGCCGCTATGGTGAGGCTAGAAGGGCAGGGGGATCCCCATGCCACGCTCGCGGGCGCGCTCGTAGACCAGCGAGCCCGCGGCGACGTCCTCGAGGCCGATCCCCTGAGACTCGAACAGCGTGATCTCGTCGTCGGAGCGGCGCCCGGGCATCAGCCCCGCCACGATCGGCGCCAGGGGATAGATCTTTTCCCAGGCCACCATGCCTCGCTCGATCGCCCACAGCAGGTCACCCGATTCCAGCTCCGCTGCGCCCAGGTCGTCGACCGCGATCGTGCCGGCTCGGCTCACCGCGACCTCGTCCAGCTCACGACTGATGCGGACGTTCCCCCCCGCGGCATTCACGTGCGTCCCGGGCTCCAACGCTTTCCCGTCGAATACGGGCTGGCTGGAATTCGTGATCGTGACCACCAGGTCCCGTCCCCGGACCGCGTCCTCGGGAGAGGGCACCGGTCGGACGTCGAGCTCGAGCATTGCGCTCATCTTGGCGGCAAATGCCTCGCGCTTCTCGGGATCGCGACTGTAGACGTGTACCGAGTCGAGCTTGCGGACCCGCGAGATGGCCTCGATCTGGGTCTCCGCCTGGTTACCGGTGCCGATACATCCGAGACGCGAGGCGTCGGCCCGGGCCATGTATTTCGTCGCGAGGCCGGACGCGGCTCCGGTCCTCATCTGACCCAGCCGCCCGGAGCGAATGAAAGCCACCAGCCCTTCGCCTGCCTTGTAGATCGTCACGTCCTGGCCGCGGCCTCCGCCACCGTACGCTTTGAATCCCAGGTAGCCTTTGGTGGTCATGCTCCCGGCCATCAACTGGAAGCGGCGGCCCTGGAACGGGATCCGTCGGCGGGGAAGGTTAGCCGCGCCGCCGACCGCCTCGTCCCGAAAGGCCTCTTCCAACGCCGCCAGACACGAGTCCATATCCAGCAGCTCGCGCACCTCTGCTTCGTCGAGATAGATCGCCGCCACGCCCGTCTCCAGATTTCTGATTTAGGACCCTACCTTACAATGCCTTTTCACCGGAAGGCAGGCTGGAGCGATGCGGGGTGGGTTACTACAGAACGCGGCCGCCGCGTCGCCCGGAAAGACCTGCGGTCAGTCATGGCGTGGCAAGGCCCACAGGCTGCGCGGGCGCACGAGCGCGCGGACGTGGTCGCCGCGGGCCAGGAGCGCACGCGTTAAGGGGCGACCGATGTAGCCAGTCGCCCCGGTGACGAAGACGGCCGGTGGCCCATTTGCGTGATGCGTGGTTGAACGCCTCCGTTCAGGATGACGCTGGTGACTGCAGGTGGGCGAGATAGTTCCAGAACACGACCCGGGGACGCTCGGAGTCCCACTCGACGTAAGAGATCGCCCCGTTTGCGTTCCGCTCGCTCGCTCGACCGGGGAGATCGGAGCCGGTGAGCCACCGGTGGAGCACGTCCAGCGGGCCGCTAGAGGTCACGACCAGTACGGTTTGCTCCCGGTGGCGCTCACGCAGAAGCTGAGCAGCAGCGACCACGCGCTGGTGCATGGCCGCCCGGGTTTCTCCACCCAGCGGTGCCCAGCCGTCGGGATCCGCAGCGCGGGCCTGCAGATCGCCCGGAAAGCGAGACTCGATCTCGACCGCCGTCAGTCCGTCCCAAGCGCCGTAATTGACCTCGCGCCAGGAGTCGTCCTGAATCACCTCGACCTTTCGTCCCGCGATGATGAGCTCCGCCGTGCGCACCGCTCGTTGGAGATCGCTCGCATACACGGCATCCAGGGTGTCATCCGCGAGCCGAGCCGCAACGAGGAGCGCCTGCTGCTCGCCCAGGGCCGAGAGCGGAATGTCGCTGTGGCCGGTGAGCCGCTTCTCGGAATTCCAGGCGGTTTCGCCGTGCCGAACCAGAAATAGCCGCATCCAGCGTTGTCCCCCGGAAAGCGAGGCTATGGCCGAAGCATGATCCGAGGTCCTAACCAGCATCGTCGAGGCCGCCTAGTCAGGGCCGTCGCGAAAAGTTGCGGCTTGGTCTTCCAGAGCCTAGCTCACGCGGTCGCGCGGCGCCCCGAATCTTCAGGCCACTTTACAGTGGGGCCGTCCGCTATATCATCGTCCGGCGACGCCAGTCCTTTCGGAGCTCGAATGACACAGTCAGGCAACCGGGGGCTGCCCATCCACATTGGCAACGTGGACTGGGCCGAGAGTTGGCGACGGAAGTTTGAGATCCGGGCCGCGCAGCCGGTCGGCCGGCGAGACTGGGACGATCGAGCGGGGCGTTTCGCTCAGATGGCCGCCGATCTGGATGTGCGGCGAGATCCGCTGGTTAGAGCGCTGGCCCAGGGGGTCCGGAAGGAGGACACGGCGCTGGACGTAGGGGCGGGGGCTGGGAGATTCGCGCTTCCTCTCGCTGCGATGGTGTCCCGCGTAACGGCCGTGGAGCCATCGGCTGGGATGCGCGCCTCGCTCGAGACGGCGCTCGTGGATCAGGAGATCGGAAACGTGACGGTGGTGCCGGGAACCTGGCAGGAGGTGACGGTCGAACCGCATGATGTGGCCCTCTGTGCCCATGTCGTGTACTTCGTCGCAGACATTGCCCCGTTCATCGAGAAACTTGACGCCGCTGCCCGCCGCGCCTGCTACGTGTATCTGCGGGTGGAGGGCAACGAGGCGCCGCTGCGGCCCCTGTGGCGGGAAATACACGGGGCTGAGTTTCCTTCCGAACCCGGACTCGCCGATCTGTATCCGTTGCTCTTGAGCCTGGGAATCCGGGCCAACGTGCGGATCGAGACCGTGGATCGAGCCGGCTACGCTGACCTGGACGCGGCCGTGGCCCAGGCGCGCCAGACGCTGGCGCTTGCCTCCGAGCAGGACGGCTACGATGGGCGCATCAGAGAGTACTTGAGCGAGCACCTCATGGAACGCGGCGGCCAGTTGCGCTTTCCTTACCCGTCGCAGACCGCGGTGGTATGGTGGGAGAAGGACTGATCAGAGTGGCGGGTGAGGGGGTTGGCAGGCTCGCAGCGCAAATACTCCGGCCATGCCACATGTCATCCCGTAGAGGGCGAGAGCGTTGGGCGACCGGAACACGAGCGAACCGTCTGGCTGCGGCGAGGGATCTGCGAATGACTCATCGAGCGCCTCGCGTAAGGAGGTTAGGTAAGCTGCCTTCCACTGTGAGACACTGATGCCGAAATGCTCCAGGGCCTCGATGAGCTGCTGGTCACCGTAGCCGAGGAGGGGATGCTCGAAATCGTCCATAGCCATCTGAGGGAAACCTCCAAGAATCGACTCATGGAAACCGTCATTCCAAGCGGCAGACTGACGGGGAATCCATGGCCTCGCCGAGGTGACGGATTCCTCCTTCGTTCGGAATGACACCGGAAGGGTGAAAGAAGATGCCACAGGCACGTCGCGAAGGCGCGCTGATCTACTACGAGACGCACGGCAGCGGTCTTCCGCTGCTGCTCATCCCGCCCGGCGGGATGAACTCGACGATTGAGGCCTGGCAGCTATCGGCTTTCAATCCAGTCGAGATTTTCTCGCGCGAATACTGGACGGTCACGCTCGATCAGCGCAACGCCGGCCGGTCCACCGGACCCCTCGACATGGATGACCCGTGGGGTTGTATCGCCGACGACCAGCTGACCCTCATGAACCACCTCGGTTTCGAGCGGTTCTACGTGCTGGGCTGCTGCATTGGCTGCTCCGAGGCGCTGAAGCTCTGTGAGCGGGCGCCCGACAGAGTCGTGGCCGCCGTCCTCGAGCAGCCCATCGGACTCAGTGACGAGAACCGGGAGGTGCTGAAAGACAACCTCTCGCTGCGCTGGGCCACGGAGCTGGCCAAGAGGCGCCCCGAACTCAACGAGGCGGACATCCACGCGTTCCGAGACCGCATGTTCAATCCTGAGGGGAATTTCGTCTATAGCGTCACCCGGGAGTTTGTGAGTTCCTGTACGACTCCGCTGCTCGTCATGCCGGGCAACGTCGGCAATCTCGACCACCCGAACCCGATCGGCCGCGAGATCACGGCGCTCGCTCCAAATGCGGAGAAGCTGGAAGACTGGAGGTACCCGTCCGCCGTGATTCCGGCGACGGTGGCCCGGATCCGAAGCTTCCTTAGGGCGCACCCGCCGCAGTAGATGGCTTGATCATTCTGTGTTGGGGCAAGAATTCCATCTCCGCTCAGCCGCCCGGGCGTTCGGGGCGATCCGGAGGCCTTCGGGAAGTAGCGGCAGGATTGCTCGGATCGATCTCGTTGTGGCCCGGAATGCCGTTTCTTTGGGCGGGCTCCACGGAATCCCATAGGCGGCGCGGAGCCCATCGGAGAGCATTCCAGCCGTGACCAGCCGGATGAGCGGACCTGCCAACTTGAGGACCGGCATGGTGGGGTAGAGCACTTCCCGGGCTACGGCCCGCGCCGTCGGCCCTACCGCGATGGCCCCCCCCGCCAGCATCTCTGACATGTAGTCGTCGAACGTCCGCAGGGATCGGGGGATGTCCGCGTCGGGAATCCCAAGGACCGCCGCGAGCCTCTTGGTGTCTTCGTAGTACTGAGCGCGCTCGCTCCTCTTGAGAGGCTCGACAAGAAGATCGTAGGTGAGGAGCGCCGAGTCGACCAGCGTCGCGTGCACCCAGAAAAGGAGCTCCGGATCCAGAGCGTGGAACCCGGTTCCCTGGGGTAGAGACTCGCCCTCCCCAATGGCGCCCCAGACCTTGCGATGCATTCCGAAGAAACGTTCGAGCGAGCCGCCAGCCTCGTGAGCGTCGTCAAATACGATCGACCACATGGTGTGCATCGTCCGCGCCAGGCGGCCCAGGGGATCGGCTCTGAAGCTGCTGTAGCGGGAAACGCCGGCCGCGATCTTGGGGTGGGCGAGCTGCATGAGGAGCGCCCGCCCCCCACCAAGAAGCAGGGCCATCTCACGGTCGACCCGCCAGATCGCATGTTCCGGCGAGAAGAGTCGGTCCGCAGGCGGTTTGGTCAAAGGACGGGAAGTGTATCAGGCCATTCGTTCACGGCTGCTCGGCATGTCATATACTCGTGACACTTCTCGCCTGGCGGGCACGAAATCTAAACCCCGGGCAGCGCCGGCATCTAGCAGGAGACGGGGCCTGAACTCCACATCGGACCTGGACGTGCTGGCGTCCATACCGGAAGCCATCGAAGACTTCCGCCAGGGGAAGTTTGTCATCATCGTCGACGACGCCGACCGCGAAAACGAAGGGGACCTCGCTATGGCGGCGGAGTTCGTGACGGCGGATGCCATCAACTTCATGGCCACGCACGGGCGGGGACTGATCTGCGTGCCCATAATCGGCAGTAGGCTCGATGAACTGGAAATCCCAATGATGGTTGCCGAGAACACGTCCGCCTTCGGGACGGCCTTTACCCAGGCCGTGGACGCGCGCCGCAATGTAACCACGGGTATCTCCGCCGCCGACCGCGCCGCGACGGTCCAGGCACTGATCGATCCCTCGACGAAGCCCGCCGATCTCGCGCGACCAGGTCACATATTCCCCCTCCGCTACAAGGAAGGCGGAGTTCTGGCTCGACGGGGACAGACGGAAGCTTCCGTGGATCTCGCTCGGTTGTCAGGCCTCTATCCGGCGGCGGTCATCTGCGAGATCATGAAGGCTGATGGGACCATGGCCCGGCTGCCCCAGATCAGCGTGTTCTCAGCAGAGCACGACATCAAGATCATCTCTGTCGCGGACCTCGTCGCCTATCGCCGCAAGACCGAGAAGCTCGTGCGAAAGATCGCGCAGACCGAGTTGCCAACCGAGACCGGTGTCTGGCAGCTCCACATCTACGAGTCCGACATGGACGAGAAGCATCACCTGGCGCTCGTTCAGGGAGAGTGCACCGAGGGCCCGCCGCCGCTGGTTCGTCCCCATTCCGAATGTCTGACGGGAGACGTGTTCGGTTCCCATCGGTGTGATTGTGGCGAGCAACTGCGCGAGGCCATGCACCTGATTCAGCAAGAGGGCCGCGGCGCGATCCTGTATTTGCGGCAGGAAGGCCGGGGAATCGGGCTGGCCAATAAGCTGCGCGCCTACGAGCTTCAAGATACGGGGCTGGATACGGTCGAAGCCAACCTACATCTCGGCTTCCCGCCGGATCCTCGCGACTTTGGGCTCGGGGCGCAGATTCTGGCCGACCTCGGGATCACGCGCATGCGCTTGCTTACGAATAACCTGGCGAAGCGGGAGGGCATCGAGTCCTACGGTCTGACGGTCGTGGAGCGGATCCCGCTCGTGGTGTCTCCCAACGAGAACAACCTCGACTACCTGCGCGTGAAGCAGGCCAAGCTGGGACATCTGCTCGGGTTTGAGAACTAGATCGTCTCAGCACCTCTCCCCGGCGGGGGGAGAGGTGTGGGGCGCTGCCCACTCAGGCAAACCCAATGTTCTCGACCGGAACAAGAGTGCCTCAGTCGCCGCTACCGCCTCTCGCGCCGCCGCCGGCGCGAGAGGCGCTGGCCGTAGTCAGACTCCGCGCTGCGTGCTCGGGACGGGCGGCTGGCCCGTCCAGCGCGTCATGAGCCCTCGTTCAATGTGAAACTGGTCCAGTGCCCGCTGCACCGTCTGATTCACGATGTCGTCGAGGGTCTTGGGCAGGCTGTAGAACGAAGGCATGGGCGGCATGATGACCCCGCCGTTCTCTGTCACCTCGAGCATGAGCTTGAGGTGGCCGCGGTGCAGGGGGGTTTCGCGGACGATCATGACTAGCTTGCGTCTTTCCTTTAACGTGACATCCGCGGCGCGGGTCAGCAGAGCGTCGTTGAATGAGTTCGCGATAGCGGACAGGCTCTTGATGGAGCAGGGCGCCACGATCATACCGTCGGTTGGGAACGAGCCGCTGGAGATTGCGGCTCCCAGGTCACGATTGTCGTAGACCTTTGTCGCGAGCCCAAGCACGTCCTCAAACCGCCAGCCCGTTTCGTATTCGATGTTTTGCCGGGCGGCATCGCTGGCCACGAGGTGGGTTTCTATGTCGGGAGCGTTGTGCAGCACCTCAAGAAGACGTACCCCGTAGATGGAACCTGACGAGCCCGAGATGCCAATAACCAGCCTCAAGGCATGAGCCTCCTCCTGTCAGCCTCCGGCCAGTGTGCCGAGACCCACGACGATATCGACGGCCCAGTGCGAGCGGATCGTTGTGGGGGTGCTGGGGCGCAGAGGCTGAAACCCCAATCGCGGCAGTAGTATATTCCTCGCCCGGTCCCTGCGCGAACCTGCTCGGGCTCTCCAATTCCGGCCAGAACGAGGATCGATGGGCAGCGCATTCAAAGCGGTTTTCTTGGATATCGGCGGGACCGTCCTCGAGACGAACGACGCGTCCCATGAGGTGTACGTTGAGATTCTGCGCTGGCATGGCTACGACGTCACGAACGAAGACGCGAAGGTCTGGCTTGACGGTGCGCGGCGGGAGTCGCGCCGGCTGCCTTCCGGGCGGAACGGCAGCGATTTCACGATCTCGCCGGAACGGGAGCGTGCTCGGCGTGACCTGATGGTGGAGTCTTTCCTGCGTCGAGCCGGGGTTGAAAACGGGTTCAATGCCTTGCTGGAAGCCATCTACTATTCCTGGATCGGGACCAAAGTCTTCCCCTTGTACTCGGACGCGAGTTTGGCGTTGCGGGCCCTCAAAGAGGCCGGACTCTTCGTCGCAGCGGTATCCAACTGGGAGTCCCGTCTACCTGCCTTGCTGGCCAGCCACGGGATACGAGACTACTTTGACCTGGTTGTCTCGTCCGAGTCCGAAGGGTACGCCAAACCGGGGACGCGGCTGTTCGAGGTGGCGTTGGAGCGGACGGGCCTCGCACCGGAACAGGTACTGTATGTCGGCGACGACCCGGAATCGGACGTACGCGTTCCGGAATCATTGGGCATGCGATCGGTGTACCTTCAGCGCCGTCCCGACCGTCCTTTCGATCACTCGCCTCGCCTCACCTCTCTGGAACCTCTGGTGTCATTGGCCACGGCGCAAGCGCTGATCCGGGGTCGTGCCGAGCGCGGCGGTGGTGAAGCGGCCCGGTTCACGCAGCTCGATTGGGTGCGCGAGCAGCTTTCCGAACGGCTCGGGTTCGATACGTTTCCAGGAACGCTGAATCTGCGTCTCGATGAGTCGCGGGACGTCAACGATTGGAAACGCCTCTGCCAGCAGTCCGGAGTGCCCATCGATCCATCGCCGGGCTACTGCGCGGCGCGCTGCTATCCCGTTTGGGTGGAAGGCAGCGTGCCTGGCGCCGTCGTTGTCCCCATCGTGCCGGATTATCCGGATGACGTCGTGGAAGTCGTCGCTCCAAAATCGCTCCGGGCGACTCTTGGCTTGGACGATGGTTCCCTGGTTTCGCTGGCGTTTCCGGGCCCGGCAGCTCCGGATTGACAGGCGTAGGTCAGCAGGTGCTCGACTAGCGCAACGCTCCGGCCCCTAGCTGAGTGAGCTCTCCAGCCGAATCGCTCGAGTCATCGGAGAGTGGCTGCAATGCGCTCAGCAATTCATGTTGGAACAGTGTGGTGAGATCCTGAAGAGCAGGCGTGCGACGTCCGTTCAGGCAGTCCGCCGACACGATCAGGCCTACCTGGAAGATCCGCTGGTAGCCCTGGATGCGCACGGTGCGAAACTCACCTTTTTCGAGCTCGTGGCGGACCACTGGCCGGAACGCCATGGCCATCCCCACACCGTCACGGACGGCCTGCTTGACTCCCTCCCAGCTGGTCACCGTCATGACGACATTGTCGGTGCCCAGGTCCAGGCCCGGGAGGAGATGGTTGGTTAGGGCCGTGATTTGACCTGGACCGGCAACTCGACGCACGAACGGGAGCTGCGCCGCCTCTGCCATGGTGAGACTCGGGGCCGGGGTAAACGGATGTAGCGTCGACTGGATGATCAGGATCTCGTCCGTGCCGACGGGGATGGCTCCGTCATCCTTGAAAGCGGATGTGGAGCGGACGAGCGCGACGTCGAGTTGGCCACGGTGCACTTGCTCCATGAGATCTGCACTGGAGCCCTGCACGAGTGTTAGGCGAACTGTCGGATGAGCTTTTTGGAAGCGTGCCAGAAGAGCGGGAAGTACAAACGTAGCGTATGCCGGGGTTGAGCCGACCGAGACGTGGTTCATCTGCTCGGTCGTTATGGACTCGATGTCGACGCACATCGCATCTACGGCCGCGAGCACGTCGCACGCCTGGCGATAGAGGGCGAGCCCGAAACCGGTAGCTTCCAACTGGTGCCCTTCCTTGCGGAACAGCGGCGTCTTGAGCGCGACCTGGAGCCTCTGGACCTGCATGCTGACGGCCGGTTGAGTAACTCGAAGCCTCGCAGCAGCCTTGGTGAAGCTACCGCTCTCCACAACGGCAGTGAAAGCCCGCAGTTGGTGAATATTCTGAAGGGCGTCGGCTATGGGTCCCGCGGGCATCGCGAACCTTATGGATTACTAACCTTTTGTTATTGGACTGTGACCGCTCCGGTCGGCAAATATACACGACGCAATCTGGCCCGAGCCAAGCTCCGGGTTGGCATCGGGCTAGAGAGTGACAGCGGCCTTCGACATCTCGGACCGCAGGAGGACCAGCCCCATGGTCACGGTTCACAAGAACTTTCCTATCGAGGGTATCGAGACCGTTCCCTGTCGGGTAGACGGCTTCAGAGGCGTCGTCAAAACCTATCTCATCCACGACGACGACCAACTCGTGCTCGTAGATACCGGCGCCTCCGACCTGGATTCCGACATCATCGTTAACGCGATTCAGAAGCTTGGGCGCACCATGGACGACCTGACCATGTGCTTCCTGACTCACAACCACGG
Organism: Chloroflexota bacterium; assembly: GCA_016202435.1. Classification (GTDB taxonomy): domain Bacteria; phylum Chloroflexota; class UBA6077; order UBA6077; family SHYK01; genus JACQOR01. The sequence goes on along the minus strand of JACQOR010000059.1, from coordinate 4,847 downwards.
TGACCATGTGGGCGGGCTCAAGAGGCTGCGACCTCTGGCGGATTTCCCGGTCGTAATCAGCGAGATCGACGCCCCACAAATGGAGCGGCAGACTGGAGTAAAACCCGACAGACTCATATCGGAAGGGGACACGTTGCCCGTCCTGGGCGGCGTCAAGGTCATCGCGATGCCAGGCCATACGATCGGAAGTCTGGCCCTGTATGTAGAGCGCGTCGAGACCTTCATCGCGGGCGACTCGATTGTCAGCGCGGGGCAACACCTGATGGCCTCCCCGCCGTTTCTGTCAGATGACCCACAGCTGGCGAGGGACTCCATCAAACGGCTCCTGGATATGGGGCTAAAGATCGACAAGGTGCTGATGGGCCACGGCGACGACGTCCACAATCAAGCCGCCGGTCCCTTGAACCGGATCCTGGCCGAGGGGCGCGGGTTCTAAAAGACTCTCTGTCTACCCCAGAGAGTCTTATTCCTACGTAGGCGGATGCGAGCAAGGCGGACGAGAAGCCCGGTCGCGACGGTGATCGCGCCTAGAGTCGCCGCATTGACGACTATGGGGTCGCGGCGGATGCCGGGAACACAGTTCTTGGGGAGGTGGTCGGCGATAGATAGGACCTTTGCCGGTAGAGCTGTCAGGGGCCCGGTACGACCGGTACGACTGGTAGCCCGGCGCACATGGGGAGGAGGGACCAATGACATTCGTTGAACGCTACGGTACTCCCAGCTCGCAGATCGTCCGGCTGATGAAGGCGTGGCAGTATCCCTTCCGCAACGTCGAGCCAACCGACAAGATCCTGATCCTGACCGACGACGCGATGGACCCGATGGTCTGGCAGTCGGCCATGGCGGCGCTCAACGAGCGCGGCACCGATCCGACGGTCGTAATGCAGGCTCGTCGCACCTACCACGACGCAGACCCTAACTGGGGACTCCTGGCCGCCATCAAAGAAGCCGATCTGTGCCTCGGTCTTCTCACGACAGCAATCAACAGCGGCTGCCCCGGGCTACGGGCGCTGCGGGCCGCCGGGTTCCGGGCCAGCGTGTGCTTGATGGAGGAAACGACCCAGGAGGTCCTGCTGGAAGGCGGAGGCCGGGCCACCCGCGACGACATCCTGGAGATGCAGGACATCCAGCGGCGAATTGGCGACGCGTATGACAAGGGCAAGATGATCCGTCTGGTCTCCAAGAGCGGCACGGACCTCAGGGCAGACATTACGGATATGCCCTACTCCAACGCAGAACGATGGGGGCGCCCAGAGGAACCGTTTAGCCGCAATCCGCAGACGGGCAAGCTGGGTGGAGGGACCTGGCCCCACGGAGAGATCCATATCGAGCCGAAACCCGACACCGCCAATGGAACCGTCGTCTGGGATACGACCGCGCACTACCCACCGGGCGTGTGGAAGAACTCCGTGGCGCTCACGCTCAAGGACGGCAATGTCGTGTCGATTGATGGCGGCGGCGAGGCGGACCAGGTGCGCTGGTATGTGGACAAATTCGGCGACGAGAACACCCTGCGGGCCGGCGGCGAGATGGCGATCGGCACGAACAAGCTCGCTATGCCCAACCTGGGGCTCATGCGAAGTGAAAAGAAGCGGTACGGAGCGATGCACTACGGTATCGGGCACGGTGCGGACCGGGGCATTGTGAACAGCGTGCTGCGGCTGGAGGGAATCATCGGCGCCGTAACAATCGTAGTGGACGACGACGTTGTCGTCGCCCAGGATGGGAAGATCCTCGTATGAGTGCAGATACCGCGAGCTACGGGCTCCATGTCGGACCCCAGGTAAAAGCCCAGGCGACTCGCCAGTTCGTCACTCCGGCCGCCCCGCCTCCGCCTCCGACGCCCGGAGAACCGCGACGCGGAGGGTTCATCGTCAAATCTCGGGCCGTCCAGAACCTGCAGTTTCGGGCTACCGTAGAAGGGCACGAGTTTCTCTCGGATGAGGGCCTGGAAGCGGGGGGCAACGACGCGGGCCCCGCGCCGCTTCGGTACTTCCTGGCGGGCATCATGATGTGTCATCAGGTGATGACTGTTAAGAGCGCTACGTTGCTCGACCTGAAGCTGCATCACCTGGAGTCTGAAATCTCGGGCGTCATGGGTAGGCCGGCTGAGGGCGAGCCCGGAGGGTTTGTTCGGGTGATTCTGAACGTGTCCATCGAGAGCCAGAACTCGGACGATCAGATCAGGAAGATTGTGGAGCAGGCGGGACAGCGGTGCCCGGCCTTCGTGACCATTCAGCGGGCGGCAGCGGTAGATCTCACTCTGAAACACAACGGGCAAGTGATCCAGGAGCGGACCTACGAGGTGCAGAGCCGATGACGGAGCACAACGGACACGCGCAAGACGACGGCGGAACCGGAATCGGATCGCCACTCAAGCGCAAGGAGACTGAGAGATTCATCCAGGGAACTGGGCAATACGCCGACGACATCAAGCTGCCGGGTCAGACCTACACTGCCTTCGTGCGCAGCATCCATGCTCACGCTCACATCCTCGGTTTTGATCAGGAGGCGCTCACCGCTGCGCGGCGGATGCCAGGAGTCCTGGGCGTATTCACGTCGGACGACTGGGAAACCGTCCTGGGAGGGCACGGTCCCTGGCCCCTAGCGACAACCAAAGTGCACCGGGTGGGGGAGCCGATCGCCGTGGCCGTCGCGGAGAGCCGCTACCAGGCCATGGACGCAGCCAGCGCGGTGGTCGTGAACTACGAGCCCCTTCCGCCGGTCGTAGATCCCTTCAAGGCGATGCAGCCTGATGCACCCGTCGTGCTGGATGAAGGGGACGCCACCAGTTCTCTGATCGACCTCGGCGGGGGGGCCGGGTTGTCGAGCAACGTATGCCTCGAAACGCACTTCGAGAGTGAGGGCGGCGGGGTCGACAAGATCTTCGAAGAAGCCGACCACGTTGTGAAAGCCAGACTCGAAACCCAGCGAATCCTGACCTCGCCCATCGAGCCCAACGCCTTCGTCGCGAATTATGACCACGTCACGGACGAAGCCACAATCTGGGCTTCCACGGCGGGGGTCTACCAGGGCCGGTTGGCCGCGGCGCGGGCACTGGGGATCCCCGAGACCAAGGTGCGTGTGATCTCGGCTGACATTGGAGGAGCGTTCGGATCCAAGGGCGGAAGCGTCGGCCAGAACGCTTTGCTGCCAGTGCTTTCGAGGCATTTGGAGCGACCCGTGAAATGGACCGAGATGCGAACCGACAACCTGGCCACCGCGCCCGCCGGGCGCGACCAGATCCACGACATTGAGCTCGCGCTACGGTCCGATGGGCGAATCCTGGCGCTGCGGGATCGGTTCGTCGGCGACACCGGCACGAACGCGGGCTTCGATCCGTCGGTCGCGGCCACGTTCCTCTACCTGACCGGCCCCTACGACATCCAGAAGTACAAGCAGGATGCCTATACGGTGGTCACCAACAAAAGCCCACACGGGGCAATTCGGGGGATCGGCAAGGCGGACGCCGCGTTTTGCATCGAGCGCCTTATGGACATCGCGGCGAAAGAGCTGAGGATGGACCCGACCGAGATACGGATGAAGAACTTCGTTCCGGAGGACAAGTTCCCGTACCTCACTGCCACCGGAGCGACGCTGGATAGCGGTCGCTATCACGAGTGTCTGCAGATGGCCATGGACATGGCCGGCTATGACGAGCTGCGAAGGGAGCAAGCTCGCCTCAATGCAAGTCGGCCGACGATCAAACGTGGCGTCGGGGTGTCCCTCGTGATTGAGCCGACCGGAGCGGCCCGGCGGGGCATGGGCGGTGGCTACGGCGCCTGCCGCCTCAAGATGGAGTTGTCTGGGATGATCAGTGCCTACCCCGCCGGTGGCCAGAACGGGCAGGGACATCAGACGACTGTCGCTCAAATCGTGTCGGACCGCCTGGGTTGCTCGCCCGACCGGGTGTTCGTGGTAGATGGGGACTCGCTGGTGACCCCCTATGGGGCAGGACCGGGAAGTAGTCGGACCTCCATGACGGTGATGCCAGCGGCTCTGGTAGCCGCAAACCTGCTGCGGGACAAGATTCTACGTATCGCTGCGCACCGTCTCGGTGTGGACGTACGTGACCTTCATGCTGAAGGCGACATCATTCGCGGCTCGGAGCGGCAGATCACGCTGCGCGAAATTATCCAGATTGCATACCAGGACGTGGACCGGCTACCTCCGGGTGAAGACCCCGCCCTGGACGTGACGGGCTATTTCATAAACGAGAATCACGTCTACGACCGGGACGAGCTCGGCCGGCGCAACGAGTTCTCGTGCTACCCCTACGACGCGGTCGTAACGGCGGTGGACGTGGACATGGAAACGGGGCAGACCGAGATCGTGAAGTACGTCAGCGTCCACGACTGCGGGACCGTGCTCAACCCGCGCATCGTCGCCACCCAGCACACGGGTGCGACGGCTCAGGGGATCGGAGTCGCCATGTATGAAGAGGTGATCTACGACGAGGAAGGCAAGCTGCTGACGGGCACCTTCATGGACTATTTGCTGCCCACCGCGAACGAAATGCCGCGGTTCGAGTTCGGTCACATGGAGACGCCCACTCCGTTTACGCCGCTGGGTGCAAAGGGGGCGGGAGAAACGGGAACGATCAGCCCACCATGTGCGCTGGGCAATGCGATTGAAGATGCGATCGGCGCCCCCTTGCGGCGGCCGCCGTACACGCCAGAAAACGTGCTCAAGGCAATCCAGAAAGGTCGGGCGAGTGTGAGCCCGGTGGGAGGAGAGAGTCGTGGTTGAGATCAAGGTCAAGGTGAATGGGGAAGAGCGGGAGGCGGAGGTAGAGCCGCGGCTGCTGTTGATTCACTTGCTGCGGGACACGCTGCGGCTGACGGGGC
>JACQOR010000060.1 GCA_016202435.1 Chloroflexota bacterium | reverse complement strand
CTGGAGCTCAGTCCTTGTCCCACTCGTTGATGTTCTGCGTCGCCGAGCTGCCGATGATCTTGGTGCCTTTGATCCCTTTCAGGCTGATCATGGGCACGCTCTCCCAGAACAGCGGGTACATCATTGCCTCCCCGATGGTCAGCTCGAGGTTTCGCCGGTGCAGCCGCTGCTGCTCGGCTGGATCGAGCGTGACTGCCAAAGTCTCCAGTAGTCGGTCCATCTCCGGGTTGCTGTAGTGGCCGCGGTTGCTGCCCGAATATCGATTCGCCTCGATGGGAATGCTGCGTGTATGGAGGCGCGACTGATAGAACGCGCTCCCACCCGGATTGCTCGTGAACAGGCCCGACCGGCGGCTGGTGTAGCTGACGTCGGTCTGGTTGGCGGGAGTGAGGCTCTCCAGGGTCGTGTTCACCCCGATGTCCTTCCAATTCGCCTGGACGATCGATCCCATCTTGAAGTGCTGCTGGCCGGGAAAGAGCATGACATGGAGGTCGAACCGCTCTTCGCCGGTGGCGGGAAGAGCCCACGGCGAGCCTTGCATTGGTCCGCTGGGCGGGTGCACCAGGATGCCGTCGGGGCCCCTGGTCCATCCCGCCTGCTCGAGCAGCTGCAGCGCCCGCCGCGTGTCGTACGGGTACCGCGGCATGACGTCCTTGACCATGGGATAGTACTTGTCGTTGGGCGCGTACTGGCTGTCCGCGACCATTCCCAGGTCACCGTGAAGCGCCTGGTTCAACGATGGGCGATCCAGACCGAAGTAGAGTGCCTGGCGCACCTCCTTGACTGGCATGCCCTTGATCGGTCGCGCGTACTGCGGGTCAACCATGATCTCCAGGTAGTACAGCGCGGTCGTGATGTATGACTTGACGCTGTGGCCGGCCCCCTCCTGGTCCCACCGCTGCTTGAGCTCGATGGCCTTCTCCATCTCGATGCCCTCGGGGATGGCTACCTCGACCGTGCCCGACAGCAGGTTGGCGACCATGACGTTGGTGTCCGGCACCAGCCTGAGGATGATCCGGTGAACCTTGGCCACGCCGCCGTAGTATTGCTCGAAGCGCCGGAAGTCCAGGTGCGAGCCGTCGACCCATTCGACCAGCTTGAAGGCTCCCGTGCCCACGTGCTCGCCGCGGAAGAAGCGGTTCCGGGGTAGGGCCTCCTTGTCCTGCTCGTAGACGGGACCGAGGATGTGCTTGGGCAGGTTGGCGATGCCGCCCTCGTCGTAGTTGATGTAGGGGCCGGCCCACTTCACCACCATGCTCTTGTCGTCGATCGCCGTCACACCCAGCATGGCAACAGCGGGCCGGGTGCCCACGATCTGCAGTTCTGCGATCACGCGCTCGCGGAAGATGTAGTCGGCGGTCGTGACCGGAGCACCGTCGTGCCAGTAGATGTCCGGCCGCAGCTTCCAGGTCACGTCCATCGTGCCGTCGGCGTTGAGCACCACCATGCCGTTCGCCTGGCTGGGAACGACGGTAGCCAATTGCGGCACCCGCTGCCCGCCTTCGTCCGTTGCTGTGAGGCCGTCCTTGACGATCCCCGCGACGTGTTGTGCCCCCCCGGCTCGGCTGCTCCCGCGGTCCTGGGTGAGCTCGATGTCGAGGCTTCCTGGCTCGCGTTGGATCATGGCGATGATCGTCTTCTCTTTCTCGGGGGCCGGCGCCGCCGGCTCTGCGCCCCCACCCGCACTCTGGCTGGGCGCGCACGCGGTCACCACCAGCAATCCGATCATCGCCAGGGACAACGCCGTATGTTCTCGCCGCATCGCCAGCCCCCCCTCACGTTGCGCTCGGTCAAGACCCTGACCGCGGACACCATTGTAAGGCTTCCCGCCCTGGCCCCCCCCGTGTGGGCCAGATCCTCGCGCGTCGATCACGTGCAAACGGATACGGTATCTCGGCTTAGGCGGAGTCCGCTGGTGCTCGACCTTCTCGAGGTGCACCAGCTCCTAAGCAGACCTGCCCCCTCGCAAGACTCCAGCTGCCTTCAAATACTCGGTCCGTTGTTCGCTGTCGCTAGTTCTTGTCCCACTCGTTGATGTTGGCGGTTGCCGAATCGACGATGATTTTCGCGCCAGTCACGCCTTTGAGCGAGATCATGGGCACGCTCTCCCAGTACAGCGGGAACATGATGGCTTTCCCCATGATCTCAGCCAGGATCGCTCGGTGCAGCACCTGCTGTTGCGCCGGCTCGATGGTGTAGGTGATCTTGTTGAGTATGTCGTCAACCACCGGATCGCAGAAGTGCCCCCGGTTGCTGCCGGACCACCGGTTCGCTTCGACCGGAATGCTCGAGCAGAGCAACCGGCCCGTGTAGAACGCGTTCCCACCGGGGTTGCTCTGGAAGGGGCCCGACCGGCGGCTGGTGTAGCTAACGTCGGCCTGGTTGGCCGGGGTGAGGGGCTCGAGGGTGGTGTTCACCCCGACGTCCTTCCAATTCGCCTGGATGATCGATCCGAGCTTAAAGTGCTGCTGGCCGGGGAAGAGCAGGAAATGGACGTCGAACCGCTCTTCGCCGACAGCCGGTACATCGTGCGGTGAGCCTTTCGTCGGTCCCGTGGGCGGGTGGACGTAGATGCCGTCAGCCCCTTTCACCCAACCGGACTGCTCAAACAGCTGCATGGCGCGCCGCGGATCGTAGGGGTACTGCGGAATGACGTCCTTCACCATCGGATAGTACTTGTCGTTCGGGGCGTAGAAACTGTCCGCGACCAGCCCCAGGTCTCCGTGCAGGACCTGGTTGAGCGCCGGACGATCGATGGCATGGTAGAGCCCCTGGCGGACCGCCGCCACAGTCCACGCGTTGACCGGGCGCGCGAACTCTGGGTCGACCATGTTCTCCAGGTACATGAGCGCAGGCGTGATGTACGACTTGACCTCGTGCCCGGTCCCCTCCTGTTGCCACCGCTGGCGCAGCTCGATGGCCTTTTCCATGTCGATGCCCTCGGGGATCGCCACGTCGACCGCTCCCGACAGGAGGTTGGCTACCATCGTGTTGCTGTCGGGGACGAAGCGCAGGAACAGCCGGTGAATCTTGGGCGCCCCCCGGTAGTACTGCTCATTGCGGCGAAACTCCATGTGCGAGCCCGACGCCCACTCCACGAGCTTGAACGCTCCCGTGCCCACATACTCGCCGTGGAAGTAGCGGCTCTTGGGCAGCGCGTCCTTATCTTGCTCGAACAGTCCACCGAGAATGTGCTTGGGCAGATGGTCGATGCCCCCTTCATCGAAGCGCACAAAAGGAACGGCCCAGTGCACTACCACGGTCCGCGGGTCGGGCGCGGTCACCGAGGTCCGGAGGCCCCGAGGCAGGTTTCCGACGGTTATCTGGAGGTCGGTCTCTGCGGTGAAGCGGAACACGAAGTCCGCACTCGTCACCGGCGTACCGTCATGCCAGAAAATGTCGGGGCGGAGGCGCCAGATCGCGTCCATGGTGCCATCCGAGTTCAGCACCAAGGTCCGTTTCGTCAAGTCTGGAACCTCGGCCGCCAGCAATGGTACCCGCTGGCCGGACTCGTCTAAGTCCGAGAGGCCGTCGCGAACGATCCGAGGGACGTGCTGCACCCCGCCCGCCCTGGCGCCGCCGAAATCCGAGGTCATCGACGTATCGAGGCTGCCCGGCTCGCGCTGAATCATCGCCGTGAGCGTCTTCTCTCGCTCCGGAGCCGGGACCGCCGGTTGGGCGCCGCCGGCCGGGCTCGGACTCGGCGCGCACGCCGCCCACACGATCAGGCCGACCATCGCCAGGGACAACGCCGTTTGTTCTCGCCGCATCGCTAGCCCCCCGTTTTGGCCCCGCTAAGACCGGGCCCGTGGACCACATTGTAAGGGGTCCCACCTTGCCCCGTATTGCACCAGCGGTCGCGCCTTGACCACGCCCAAACGGGTGGGCGCGATGGAGATCAAGCGGTGCTGAGGGCCTTTCGCGGGTCCTCGAATCTAGCCTGAAAATAGGCAGGTTTTCATTGCCAGTGGTGCCCCGAGGGGCATGGGAATCTAGTCGGAATCCTGCATGCCGCTATCGCTGTTGCAGGTTTTACCGGAACCCGCGATCTCGTCTCAGACCCGGCGCGCCCCTCCGGCGGTGACCGCGCGTCCCGCCTCGATCGCCTCGAGCACCCGCTCCGGCGTAAACGGCGGTAGCCGCACCGGCACCCCGAGCGCGTCCTCGATCGCGTTGCCCAGCGCGCACGGCGCGGTGATCGTCCCCGTCTCCCCCGCGCCCTTCGCCCCCAACGGCGTGAAGGGGGTCGGCGTCTCCATGTGCCCGAATACGAAGGGCGGCAGGTCGCCAGCCGTCGGGATCAAGTAGTCCATGAACGTCCCGGTGAGGAGCTTCCCCTCCTCGTCGTAGCGCACCTCTTCGAACATGGCCACCCCGATCCCCTGGACTACCGCGCCCAGGTGCTGGGTCGCCACGATCTTCGGGTTGATCATGGTGCCGCAGTCGTGCACGCTCACATACTTCACGATTTCGGTCTGACCGGTCTCGACATCCACGTCCACGACCGCGATCACCGCCTCGTACGGGTAACACGAGAACTCGTTGCGCCGCCCCAGCTCGTCGAAGTCGTAGACGTGGTTCTCATTGATGAAGTAGCCAGTCACATCGAGTGCCGGGTCCTCTCCGGGCGGCAAGCGATCCACGTCCTGGTAGGCAATCTGGATCACCTCACGGAGCGGGATCTGGCGCTCCACACCCCGGACGATGTCCCCCTCGATCCGCAGAGTGCTTGGGTCCAAACCGAGGCGGTGTCCCGCGATCCGCAGAATCTTGTCTCTCAGCAGGTTGGCAGCCACCAGCGTGGCCGGCATCACGGTCTGGGAGGTCCGGCTGCTCCCCGGTCCGGCACCGAACGGGGTGACGAGGGAGTCGCCATCGGTCACATGGACGTTTCCCGGGAGGCAGCCCAGGCGATCGGCGACGATCTGGCTGACCGTCGTGGCATGCCCCTGCCCTTGCACGCCGCCAGCCGGATAGGCGCTGATCATTCCGGACAGCTCCATCTTGAGCCGACAGGCCCCGTAGCCCCCACCCTGGTTCCGCCGCGCTGCGCCCGTGGGCTCGATCACGAAGGCCACGCCGATCCCCCGCCTGAGGGTAGGCCGCGTATTGAGCTCCGGCTGCTCCTTCCGGAGCTGCTCGTAACCGGCCAGGTCCATGGCCATCTTCAAGCACTCGGCGTAGCGCCCGCTGTCCAGCATGGCCCCGGTCGCGGTGCGGTAGGGAAACTCCTCCTCGCGAACGAAGTTCTTTAGCCGGATCTCGGTGGGATCCATCCCCAGTTCTTTCGCCGCGATGTTCATCAATCGCTCGATGGTATATCCGGCGTCGGCCTTGCCGATTCCGCGCACCCCTGCCACGCACGGGGCCTTATCGGTCGCGACCGCGTAGGAGTCCAGCTTGTACCTCTGGATGTCGTAGCCGGCGGTCAAATACAGGAAGGTTGACGTAAACGCGGCGCCGAACCTCTTGGTGGCGCCCACATCGGCGACGTACCGATCCCGCAATCCGAGAACCCGTCCATCCGCGCGGAGCGCCAACTCGATGTCGTGGACCTGGTCGCGCCCGGTGGGGGCAGTGGAGAGGTTATCGGTCCGCATCTCGGTCCACTTCACCGGCCGATGGAGATAACGGGCGAGCACCGGCAGCAGGGCGTTTTCCCCGACGCTGCCTCCTTTCCCGCCGAAGGAGCCTCCAATGTCGGCGGCAATCGCCCGCACCTTCGTCTCCGGAATGCCCAGAGCGAGCGACGCCTCGGTGCGTGGGGCGTAGACTCCCGCGGCCGAGGACCAGATGGTGGCCTCGCCCGTGGTGTGGTCGTAGGAGGCCACGGCCGCCTTGGGCTCAATAGGGGCGGTCAGGGTACGCTGGGTCCGCAGCCGGGCTTTCACCACGTGGTCCGCCTCCGCGAACGCGCGGTCCACGTCTTTGCCCTCGCTCTCGAAGTGGATCTCCATGGAGATGTTGCTGGGCTGGTCCTCAAGCACCAGGGGCGCATCCGGCAACATGGCCTGCTTCGAGTCCACCACCGCCGGCAGCGGTTCGTAGTGGACCACCACCGCGCTCGCGCCGTCTTGCGCTTGATAGCGGGTCTCTCCCACCACGACGGCGATCGGCTCACCCACGTAGTGCACAAAGCCTTTGGCCAGGGGCCACAGACCATGTCCGCCCAGAGCCTCCTGCCAGTCTGGCTCGGTGAAGACCCCGAGCACCCCCGGCACCGCCCGTGCCGCCGCTACGTCGATCCCAATGATCTTCGCGTGCGGCTGGATGCTGCGCACGAAGGCGGTGTACGCCTGGTTCGGCAACTTCACATCGTCGGCGAAAGTTCCGACGCCCTGGATGAAGCGCTCGGTCTCCTTGCGCCGCAGCGGCGCCCCAATCCCGGCTCCCTGGTTTGCTGGCTGGTGTCCGGTGTGCTCTGCCATTCGTACGCTCCTCCCCGAACGGGGAGACCCTCCGCTCGTTTCGTCTGCGATTCGCTGGAGCTAGTTCTTGTCCCACTCGTGGATGTTGGCCGTCGCCGAGTCGACGGTGATCTTGGTGCCGGTCACACCCTTGAGCGAGATCATGGGCACGCTCTCCCAGTACAGCGGGAACATCATGGCT
>JACQOR010000056.1 GCA_016202435.1 Chloroflexota bacterium | reverse complement strand
GGAGTAGGAGGCACGGGGGTAGGAGGCTCGGGGGTAGGAGGCTCGGGCGTCGGGGGCTCTGGGGTTGGCGGCACCGGCGTAGGCGGCACCGGTGTGGGCGGAACCGGCGTCGGAGGCGGAGCCAGGGTCGGCGGCACCGCGGTGGGCGGCGCCACGGTTGGAACCGCAAGTGGGGTCGCCTCGACCAGAGGCGTGGGAGCAATGGTGACCACTGGTGGAAGGGTCACCACCAGCAAGGTTGGTACGGAAGAGGTTGGGCCGGCCGTCGGCGGCGGGACCGCAGTTGGCACCGACGTGAACAGCGGCGTAGATGAGGGTGTGACGCCCGGTGGTAGCGTCGGTGGGACCGGCGTAGGTGTGGGCACGGTCACCGCCTGCTGGACGATGGTTTGCTGGGAGGTCGTCTGTGCCGCCTGCTGTTCCGAGCGCGTGCGCGCCTCGTCGAAGCTCTGCTGAATCACGGCCGCGTCTTTTCTCGCCTCCTGGACGATCTCGGCTCTCATCTCGACCTGCTGCGCGACGACGACTTGGAGCGTCTCGACCTGCGCGGCCCCGCTCTCGCTGAAGGTGATGGCCACGATCTGAGTTGTGGGCTGCTCGGCCTGGACCGTGTATGGAGCGAAGGCGGTGAAGTACTGCTCGCTCACGTCGAAGGTGGCGCCGAAAACGGGTGTGGGGTCGACGAAAGAGCCGACGGTGCGGATGGTGGCGACCGCGAACATGCCGACAGACGTAAGCACGACGGTCGCCGCGGCGAGGGTGACGAAGGGGGCAAAGGACCCGAGGGCAGAGAGGAGTGGAATCAGAAAGAAGAACATCTAGCGGGCCCGGAAGGCTTCCAAGGCCGACAGCTATGAGGTGAGGACGGGGGTTATGCCCGTTGACTCGTAGAAATCAGCAAAGATCGAGCGGCCATGCAGTTTGAGATCCTCGTAGAGCGCGCGACGCCTAGGCGAAACGTCGCCCTTGCGCCCGAGCACCGGGTACAGGTAGGTGTCGCGGGTCTGGCCTCGGAGCTGTAGTGTCCAGGGCTCGCCGACCTCGATGTAGTCTTTGGCCTCTTCGTAGGTGGCGTCGCTGATCAGAAGGTCCCAGCCGTATTCCTTGGTGAGCTCTTGGGCCCGCGCGGCCGTGTTGACGACGTCTGAGATGATGGTGTATTCCATGCGCTCGGGAGAGCCCAGGTTACCGATGACGGCGGGGCCCGAATTGCAGCCCACGCCCATGCGAATGACCCAGTCGCCTTCCGCCTTCAGCTCCTCGTCAAGCTCGTCGCAGGCTTCGATCATCTCGATCATGCAAAGCACGGCGCGGCGGGCGTGGTCCGGGTACCACTCGGTCGCTCCGAACTTGGCCAGGATCGCGTCCCCGACGAACTTGTCGACCTCGCCGTCGTATTTGTAGACGCACGCTACCATCCGGGTGAAGTAGCGGTTGAGGAATGCGATGAGGTCGTCCGGCGTCTTCGTTTCCGAGATGCTCGTGAAGCTCCGGATGTCCGTGTCGAACACCGTGATCTCGCGGGTTACCCCGCCCATGCCCAGCTCGCCGGTCTGGATGAGCTTGTAGACCTTCTGGCTCATGTACTTCGTGATGGCGATGCGCGAGCGCTCGCGCTCCCGGAGACCGCCGGTCATCTCGTTGAAAGCCTCGGTGAGAACTCCGGTCTCGTCCTCGGTCGTCACCGGTAGGTCGAAGTCCAGCTCGTTCCGACGAATCCGGTGAGTAGCTTCGACGAGGGCCTCCACCGGGCGAGTGATAGTGCGAGCCAGGTACAGGCCGAAGGCCAGGATGAGGATGACCACGGCGCTGAAGATAAGGATCATCTGCTGGCGCGTCTCGGCACCCTTGTCCTCGATGATCGTGACCAGGTTGCCCACGCCGAGCAGCAAGACCGGCTCGCGGCGGATGGCCAGGAGGCCCAGCGTCTCGACCAGTGGGCGCCCGTCCACCGGCACGCGCCTCACCAGGATGCTCTCGCCCCGCAGGCGCTCGGCGGCTTCGGCCGGCGTTACTCCCATGGCAGAGAGGCTCTCTGGTGATGCTGCCAGGCTGCTCGTGAGGACGGTTCCCTCGGGCGAGTACAACGTGATCGCTTTCGAGCCAGCCTCCTGGCTGAGACGGTTGGCCAGGGTATCGATGGGAATGGACAGGGCGACCACGCCGACCATCCGGTCTCCCTGAGTCACCGGACCGGCGGTGACGAAGATGGCGCCGCCCCAGGGCGGATACACGATTGAGGCGTGTTTGTCACCCCGATCGTCCACGACCCGGTCCAGAACTTTGCGGACCGGCGGCCAGTCGCGGGCGTCGGGATCGAGTCGCTGCGCTGCATCGGGGCCAAGTGACGGATCGCGGACCGCGAAGACTTCGTTGCCGGCGGCGTTGAAGACATCCAGATAAGGCACCTGGGCGTTGGCAGCGATGGGTGCCATGAGTCGCTGAAGGCTCGCTGAATCGGCACCGGCGATGGCGTCCTCGACGCCAACGGTGAAGGACATCTGGCGGAGCACCGTGAGCTGGGTCGATTCGATCTTGACCATGGCCTGATTGGCGGCCAGGCCGGCGTTGGCGAGCTCTTCGCGGAACTTGTCCTCGAGCGATCCGGCGATCAAGTTGATCGTCGTGTAAGTGGCGCCCAGGCCCAGGATGAAGATGAGGACCAGGTAGGGGATGATGATCTTGCCCGCGATGTAGCCGCGGAAATAGTGGACTATGGAAAAGCGCCGATGGCGGCTAGCTGCCGCCGGAGGAGGCGCGGGGGTGATCTGCTCCGCTATGGCGCCGTCGGTGGTGGCGCCGGGGTGAGACGCGGCCACTTCTACCACGGCCCGTCTCCAACGATACTCATCATAAGTGTGCTTTCGTGGCCAGAAAGAGCATACCGGGGCTTCCCCACGGTGTCAACCAGCGAACGCTCCAGGACCGTCACGGGCGATTGGCGCCGGTCGCACCCGTAACAGTCGTAGCGGGCGGCGTGGAGCCCCGGGGACCAATGACGTCGCCGGTGGCGGGATCGAACTCAATCGAGATGAGATTCGATGCATCAGCTGGCACGGCATAGGGGGCGAGGGCATTCCGGTCAAAAAAACTCCGGGCGTAGGCGATGGGCTCGGCAAATGCCGCCGCCACCCGTCCTCCCGTCACGGCAGAGACGCCAATGGCGGCGGCGGTGATGACCGTGATCGCCAGGCTGCCCACGAAGATCAGCTCCCCCACGTGATGGCGGCGGAAATCGGGGCTGGTGGGCCGCCGGGGCTGCCGGCTCACGGGGGCGTGGCCGTGGGTGCGGGAGTATTGGTGGGCATTGGCACCGGCGTCCTGGTCTGGGTCGGAGTGGGCGTCAGGGTCGACGACTGGGTCGGTACCGGAGAAGCCGGCGGCGTCACGGTCGCAGTTGGGGCGGGAGTGGGCGTCTCGGTGGGACTCGGGACCGGTGCCTCTGTAGGTGATGGCAGGGGCGTCGAAGTGGGCACAGGTGTGTTCGTCGGCAGCGCCGTGAAGGTCGGAGTCGGGAGCGCCGTGGCCGTTGAGGGAGGGGCATCGGGCGGCGTGGCAGTCACGGTCGCCGTTTCCGTGGCGGTCGGGCTCCCCGCCTGAGTTGGCCCGGGGGTAGTGGTAAGGGTGACCCCTCCGGTCGGCGCGGGGGTGGTGGTAGAGGTCACCCCTTCGGTTGGTGCAGGGGTAGTGGTGATGGTGACCCCCGTCGGCCCGGCCGTGGTGGTAGCGGTGGTCGTCGCGGTTGCACTGGACGTGACGGTGGCCGTGGTCGTCGCCGTTACGGATGCGCACGGGGCCGGTGTGGTCGCGAGCGTCGGAGTCGCCGTAGCCGGGGCGGCGGCAGTAGTCGGGACCGGGGTCGCGCCTACGGGAGTCGCGGTCATCGCCGGGGCGGGGTTGCTGCACGGGGTCGGAGTAGGAGTGGGAGGAGCGAGGGTGATGCTTTTCTCAGCGGTCGGGTCGCCGAGGTCCCCCATCGAGCTGTAGGACCGAATCACGACGTAGTAGGGCCTGCCGTACTCGACGTCCGTGACGCGGTACGTGGTGGTGTTGCCAGCATCGAACTCGCGCTCGTATTGACCGCTCCTGGTGCCGAGGTAGATCCGGTAGCCGGCCACCAGCGGGTGGGTCGAGGGTCGCCAGTTGATGCGAATGCTTCCGGGGATGAGCTCGAAGTCACCGGGTGGTGGCGGCGGGTCAGTGAACCGCACGAATTTGCTTATGCCGTTGCCGGTGCGGGCGGTGACCACCGCGTCGGTGAAGGAGGCCGTACACGCGGTGAGGGTCGTACTGACCTGGCCCGTCGTCGCCGCCGACGTAAGGGGTGCGGCGGTGGTACCCGTCTGGCTGAGCGACCCGCCGCCGCAGCTCGCCGGATTGGAGGTCATCGAGAATACGATCCCGGCGTTCGCGTAGCCGGCGATGAACCGATACAGGTCGTTGGCGTTTGTGGTGGTGCCGGTGACGCCGAAGGCGATCGAGAGGCCGTCCCCGATGCTGACCGCGGTGGCGCCGCTGACGGCGATGGTCGAGCCGTAGGTCGCTCCCCCGTCGGTACTCACCTGGACGCCGGTGATGACCTGCTGGCTCGCGCTTTCGCTGCCGGTGGTCGTGACGACCTTCACAGTGAAGGCTTTGCTCAAGGCCGACCCGGCGTAGGTTCCGGACACCGTCGCTGGCTCGGAGGTGTTGTCCGATTGAGTCACGGAGGTCATTGTGACCTCTCCGACGGCCGACGCGTCCTTCTTGACCGTTGTGGTGACGAGGCCCTTCTTGCCCTCGGGACAGGCGACAGTGGTGCTCCCGCAGCCCGACGGGTTGAGCTTGGCGTTGGTAGAGGCGGACCCGGTGATGTCCCCGGCGCTGTTCACGAAGTCCTGCGACGTGATGGTCAGGTCATCCGGGTAGACCACGCTGATGCCGCCGCTAGTGGTTGTCCCAACGTTCGGGCAGTTGGTGTTTCGATAGCCGATAGCGTAGACGGTGTGGCCGCCGGCCGTGGCGGCGAAGGGAATGGTGGCCGTGACGGCCCAGCTCGTGAGGAGGCCCGTGGTGGACTTGCACGCGCCGGTGTCGCCGATGAGCGTCCCGTCCGTGGCATCCCAGCGCAGCTCGACCTTGCGGGTGGTGCTCGGGAACGAGCTGCCGGCGAAGACGGCGGTGGCGCCGGGCATGACCTCGGTCGGGGACAGAATGTCGCGCGCCGGCGAGTTGGAAGAGGTGGTAAAGGTCATGTCCAGGGCAGTCGCCAGGCTGATTCCGGTAGCGCTGGTGGCAGAGGTACCTAACGTGACGCGGTACTGGGACAGTGCGTTCATGTTGCTGTTGGGGTTGAAGGTGACGGTCTTGTCGCTGTTGCTCCAGGTGAACACGCCGGCGACCGAGGTCGAGCCACAGGAGCCGGTGCCCGCGGGCTCGTCCAGGAAGTGGCAGAACGCGGTCTGCACGCTGCCGGTGTTCATCACCAGGCTGAAGGTGATCACGATGTTGTCGTTGCGATCCACGAGGGTCTGGCCATCGGTCGGGCTGGTCAAGCTGATGGTGGGACCCGTGCCGGAGGCGGTGGTGAACGACGTCGTGCTGGTGCTGACGAGCACGTTGCCGGACACGTCCGCGGCGCCGCCGGCCCCGCCGGTGATGCGCAGCGTGTAGTTGGTGCTGCTGAGGAGCCCGGTGACGTCGAGCGTCAGCGTCGAGTTCACGTTGGACCAGGTGAAGGAGCCGGACACGGAGTCCGCCCCGCAGGTGCTGGCAGTCGGGTACAGGCAGAACGCGGCCTGGGTCGAGCCGGTGTCCATGGCTTCGCTGAACGTGACGGTGATGTTGGTATTGGTCGGGATGTTGGTCGCGCCATCTGCCGGCGAGAGGGTAGTGATGGTTGGCACAGTGGTGTCCGGTGTCGTGCTCGCTTTCGTGGTGAAGGTGCTGCTGTGGGCGGAGGACAGCGCGTTTCCCGCGCCGTCCTTGGCGGTCGTGCTCACGGCGACCGTGTAGGTGGTGCTCGCAGCCAGATCCGCGCTCTTGTCGAAGGTGAACGTCTTCCCGTCCGTGCTCCAGGTGCAGGAGCCGTCGGTGGTGCACACCCAGGTCGTGATGCCGTCGGTCAGGCTGAAGGCCGAGTTCGTGTTGGTCTGGTTCATGGCCTCGGTGTACGTCAGCACGACGTTGGCGTTGACCGAGATGTTGGTGACGCCGCCGGCCGGCGTCACGCTGCTGACGGAAGGCGACGTCCCGTCGGCGGTGGCAGAGGCCTCGTTGGAGTCGTCGCTCAGGATCCCGCTGCCGGCACGGCTCTTCACCACGTAGTAGTAGGTCAGGCTATCGGATACGACGGTGTCCGAGTAGGTGATGGTGGACTCTCCGTCCACCGTGGCGAGGAGGTTGTAGCCCGAGCCGCTGGTCAGGCTGCGATAGACGTTGTAGCCGGCCATGCCAGAAACGCTGGTCCACGAGAGGTCGATCTTGGGTCCGACGCCGGCGGTGGCGGTCAGGCCAGCCGGGGGCGAACCGGCGCCGGTGACGACAGCGCTGGCCTCGTTGGAGTTGATGGGCGATTCGACTCCAGTGGTGCTGACCAGGCGAACGACGTAGTAGTAGGTATCCGGGCCCAGACTCACGTCGTCGTAGCTGGTCGCGGTGACGAGAGAGGCATTGGTCTGGACGTAACCGGATCCAGACGTCGTGCTGCGATACACGTTGTAGCCGCTGACGGTCCAGCCGGGACCGGTCCAGGTGAGGGAGACCGTGGTGAGGTTCACGCTCGTCGCGAGTCCGCTGGGCGCGAACTGCGCAGCCGTGCTCACGGTATTCGAGCCAAGGGACTCGGTGTTGGTGAAATACGCGACCGTTCCGCCGACGAGACGCCCCATGCTGAAGAGGACCAGCGAGAGGATCAGGGCGGTGGTAGAGGTGGTACTCCGCAGGGCGGCGGCGAAGTCTCGGGCCCGGTGGGCCAGTCGGCCGGACGATTGGGCGCGCTGGCGTCGCTTCGCTCGGCGAGGGCTCCTTTCCTCCCGGGCTACCCGGAGTCGAGCCACGACCGGCGGCACGAAGAAAACCCAGGCGAGCGCGGTGAGAACGAGCGCGAGCGCCAGGTACCAACCGGCGTGCCGCTTCAGGCCCCCTGGTGAAGGGGGCCGAGCGATTCGCGGCGCGGGAGCAGCAAGCTTCACTCTAGCCGGAGGTACCCGCCAAAGTCGTGGCGCGGTCAAGAGCGTTCTGAAGTTCGCTGGATCGGGGGTTCACGGTGAGCGCGGCGCGGAGGCAGGCGAGGCTCTCCGGCTCGTCGAGACAATCCGCTTTGAGAAGCCAGGCCTCCTCGAGCCGCGGGTCGCTGGCGATGGCCTCGTCGAAGAGGGCCAGGGCCGCATTCGTGGCTCCGTTGTTGAGCGCGATTCGCCCCCGCGCGAGGAGTTCTTCCGCCTCCGTCCTCGCGTGTCGTACTCCGCGTAGCCGGCGTCTCCGCGCGGCAAGCAAATAGTCGACGGCCAGGAGCACGCCGGGAATGGCAATCAGAAGGATGCGCCCTTCGGGACGCTTGGCAAAGTCCACGAGATACCCCAGCTTGGGAATCCGGTATGCGACCCGACCCACCACGGCCTCTGAGGCGACAGTGACCTGGTCCACGACGTTGTTGGCGTCCCCTTTGGTCTGGAAGCTGAACCGGCCGGCGTCGTCCAACCCGATGCCGACGAGGCGGTGAGTCACGAGCAGGCTCGGCTGCTGGGCCGGACGGTAGGTGATGATGTCCCCCACCCGCATGTCTTCGGTCCTGGTGGGAGCGACGACGGCGAGATCGCCCACGCCGATGGCGGGTTCCATGCTGCCGCTATAGACCACGAAAGACTCGAACCCCAGCAAGCCGGGAGCGGTTCCGGCCAGAACCAGTCCGATGAGCAGGAGCAGGGAGATGGCTGCAGCCATCTGAATACCTCCGAGGATGCGCAGCGCGACGCGTTTGGCTGTGGTCAGTGAGAACCTCCGAGCGCGCTATAGCGACTCGGCTGAGATCGAGAAGGTTGCCGTCGTCGAGGCCCCCGCGTAGGACGTTCCGGTGCTGGATGGCAGTTTGACCTGGAGGCACAGCACGTCGGCGCCGCCGGAAGTCACCGTCCGGCCGCCGTTTGGAGTCGATCCCGGAGTCCCGATGATGTTTCGGCTGGAGCCGAGCGTTCCCAATGGGCTGTCGGGCCCATAGACCACTGTGCCGCCGCTATCGAAGTTGTCACTGTCGCAGGTAGCGTCAACCTTGATGGTGAGGGTCAGCTGAGCGCCGAGTCCCTTGGAATCGGTGTTCGTAACGGTGTCCGACACGGCGTAGCGCATGTCAAGAGTTCCCTCGTTCGAGATCGTGAGCTGAGTCGTTACCTTGTCGCCCGGAATCATGTTGCTGAATGTGATCAGGGCAGAGGAAGGCGTGTTTTCGAGATCGATGGTGCCGGCGGCGAACGTATTGGTAGCGCTGGTGGCGCTATCGGTGAAGTAGGCAAACGTGCCGCGCTCGATGAACCCGCTGAGGGCCCCGAGCACCAGCACCCCGGTAAGGACTGCTCGGCCCAGCGGCGGGCTCACGATTTCGTTCCGCCTAATGAAGCGCCGTCTTATGGCGCGTTCGTCTGATTGCCGGTGAAGGTGAAGCTGGCGGTGACCGTCTTTCCCTGAATCGTGTCGGCGTGCGCGGGATCGGTGTCGCTGACCGTCGTGGGCAGCACCACCGAGAAGCACGCTTTCTGGTAGGCGCCGGCAGCGATAAGGGTGTCAGAGCTGTGGGCGAAACTCGGCGCGGTGGTGAGGGCGGAGCCGTTGGCCCCGCCATAGAGGAGAGCCTGGTAGCCGCTATCGTCCGTCAAATCGGCACCCGTTCCATCGGAGCTTCCGACGTTGGTGAAGCCATCCCCGCAGGCGGTACCGGCCTTCGCGGCGGCGTCAGTCAGCGCCCAGATGCGAATCTTCATCGCGTCCTGCAGCAACGTGTTGGTAGCGTCGTCGGAGACGGAGCTGGCCAGCGACCATTGAGTCGACAAGGTCGTTGAGGCGTTCTTGACGCAGATGCCGACGGTCGAGACGTCGCCCGGGCGTTTGGCCGAGGCGGTGAGCACGGCGCCCAGGGCCTCGGCGTCGGGGCCGGACGTATACGTCGTCCCCACGTCGTCGCAGTCCGGAGTCGTGCTCCCGTTCGCGAGAGCGATGTCGATGGTGCCCGCAGTGAAGGTGTTGTTGTTCGAGGTCGCGACGTCCGTGAAGTAGGCCAACGTCCCTCGTCCCGCTTGGGCGGAGAGCAGGCCGAATATGACGGCCAGACCGAGGATCACTCGGACGTTGGCGAGGTTATTCCGTGGGGCTGCGAGGAACGCGGTCATGCTGAGGTCCCCCTACTGCGGGTAACTAGCCGCAATTGTACACTAGTGAACGGATAAGGCGAACAAATGGTGGTGTTCGGAGCGGTGAAATATCTTCCAAATCAAGAGCGCCCGGAGGCGTCCAGCCAGTTCCCACGCCGTCTGGCTCCGGCGGGCTCCGAACGCGAGTCTCGCCCGCGCGTCACGGGCAGCCTGCTTTGAAGCCCCCGCCGCCTCATCGTTAGAATCGCGAGAATCGCGCTGCCGATTTTCGGGGAAACAAATGACTCTGGACCTCGCCTCCAAAATCCGCGACATCCCGGACTTTCCGGTCCCAGGCATCCTGTTCAAAGACATTACCACGTTGCTACAGGATGGAGCGGCGTTTCACGACGTCGTGGATCGGCTCTACGCGCAGGTATGTGATCTTGAGATTGATGCCGTCGTGGGCATGGAGTCCCGCGGTTTCATTTTCGCCGCCCCTTTAGCCTATCGACTCGGTGTGGGGTTCGTGCCGGTGCGCAAGCTGGGGAAACTTCCCGGGGAGACTGTTACGGTGGAATATGAGCTCGAGTACGGGGCGAACACCCTGGAAATCCACCGGGACAGCATCGCCCCGGGCCAGCGGGTCCTCGTTGTGGACGACTTGCTGGCAACGGGCGGGACCGTCGGCGCGACCCTGGACTTGATCGGGCAACTGGGCGGGATTGTGGTAGCGGCAGCATTCCTTATTGAGCTTGGGGCGCTCGGAGGACGGGGCCGCCTCGACGGCTATCGAACGATCTCTTTGATCACCTACTGAGGTGCGAGCTGTCGTTCTGAGCCTGCAGGCGAAGCTTCCGTTGCCTCGGGGGATGTGGATCCTGCACCTCGCACCGGGCGACACGCCGGACCGGCCCTAGTGCGCACGATTTTCCGCGAAGGGACCCGAGTCAAGCTCATCGATCAAACTCGTCTCCCGGGCGAGGTCGCACTCGTCGAGTGTGCCAGCGTGGACAGCCTCTGCGCGGCCATCCTGGCGATGCGGATTCGGGGCGCACCGGCCCTGGGCGTGGCCGGAGCTTATGGCGTGGCGCTGGCGGCAGAGGAAGGGCCGGCCGAATGGGGGTCACTCAGTGAACACGTGACCGGAGCCGCGGAGCGGCTCCGGCGGACCCGCCCGACCGCCGTGAATCTGTCCTGGGGCGTGGCTCGGGCAATGGCGCTGGTCGTGAACAACGCGGGCCGCGACGTTGACGAGCTCCGGCGGCAGCTGTGGACGTTCGCTGACGCGCTGGCGGATCGGGACGTTGAAATCAATCGGCAGATCGGCAGCCATGGCGCGCCACTACTGGCCGACGGCGCGCGCGTGCTGACCCACTGCAACGCGGGAGCACTGGCGACGGTCGACTGGGGGACCGCCCTCGGAGTGGTCCGGACGGCTGCGCGCCAGGGAAAACGACTGCACATCTACGTCGACGAGACGCGCCCGTTTCTGCAGGGCTCGCGACTGACCGCCTGGGAACTGGAGCAGGAAGGTGTCCCCTACAGCGTCATCACGGACAACATGGCGGGGCACCTCATGGCGAGGGGGGAGATTGACCTCTGCATCGTCGGCGCGGACCGGATCGCTGCCTGTGGCGACGTGGCGAACAAGATTGGCACGTACACGGTCGCGGTGCTGGCGCGGGTGCATGGTCTTCCGTTCTATGTGGCGGCACCGGTCTCCACGATTGACCTGGCAATCGAGACGGGCGGAGATATCCCCATTGAGGAGCGCAGTCCCGAAGAGGTGCTCACCTTCGCCGGCGTGCGCGTGGCCCCGGCCGGCGCGAGGGCACGGCATCCCGCCTTTGACATAACACCCGCCGAGTACGTCACCGGAATCATCACGGAAATGGGTATTGCCGGAGCCCCGTTTGACGAATCGCTGGCAGCCGCGGTGGCTGCCTCGCGGGCTGGGGACGGGTGATGGAGCGCGAGGCCGCCGCCGAGATCGGCGTGTTCGGCGGGTCAGGCTTCTATAGCTTGCTTGAGAACCCAGTTCAGCGGGCGGTCAACACGCCCTACGGGCAGACGAGCGAGCGGTTCGCGATCGGTGAGATCGCCGGGCGGCGGGTCGCATTCATGCCGCGCCACGGCGCCGGGCATCGTTTTCCGGCGCATCGGGTCAACTATCGGGCGAACGTCTGGGCGATGTGGCACCTGGGCGTGACGCGGATCCTGGGACCGTGTGCCGCGGGGAGCCTTCAGCCGGAAGTAAAGCCGGGAGACTTCGTCTTCTGCGATCAGTTTGTGGATCGGACCTCAGGGAGACAGGATACGTACTACGACGGTCCCGTGTCCGTGCATGTTAGCTCGGCGGATCCCTACTGCCCGGAGCTTCGCGAGCTCGGGATCGCGGAATCCCGAGCGCTCGGGATTCCAACCCACGAGCGTGGGACGGTGGTCGTCATCCAGGGACCGCGGTTCAGCACCCGCGCGGAGAGCCGGTGGTTTTCGAGCCTGGGCTGGGAAGTGATCAACATGACCCAGTATCCGGAGGCTATCCTGGCGCGAGAACTGGAGATGTGCTACGTGAACGTGTCTTTGATCACAGATTGGGACGTGGGACTCGAGGGGATGCCAGAGGTCCGACCGGTAACGGTCGAAGAGGTGATCCGGGTCTTCAATGATAACAATGAGCGACTGAAGGAGCTGATTTACCGGCTCGTACCGCGCATACGCGCGGAGCGACGATGCCCGTGCGCGACCGCGCTGTCGGGCGCGGTCATCGGGTAATCGCGTGCAGTCACCGGTTCTCGTCGTGGGCTCCCTGGGACTCGACTCGCTGAGGACACCTCTTGGTGAGGTGGAGGCTACCCTGGGCGGCACCGCCGCGTATTTCTCCCTCGCGGCGAGCCTCTATACCGACGTGTGGCTCGTGGCAGCGATCGGGACTGATTTTCCTACCAGCTACCGCAATGAGTTCGAGCAGCGGACGATCGATCTCGCCGGCCTACAAGTGCTGGAAGGAGAAACTTTCCGTTGGAGCGGCGAGTACGGGTACGATTTGAACGTTGCGGAAACTCTCGATCTTCAGCTCAACGTGTTCGCCGACTTTCACCCGCTGCTTCCGGCAGCTTATCGGCGCGCCCGGTTCGTATTCCTTGCCAACATCCAGCCTTCACTTCAGCTCGAGGTGTTAGAGCAGATTGAACGGCCGGCCCTGGTCGCCGTGGACTCTCGTGACATTTGGATCCAGATGAACCGCCAAGAGCTCACGGATGTGATTCGACGCGCGGACATCGTGTTCCTGAACGACGCGGAGATTCGCGAGTATGCTCAGACACCAAACCTTGTAGCAGCTGGGCGCTCGCTACTGGCGTTGGGCCCCCGGACGGTCGTCGTCAAGAAAGGGGAACACGGCGCTCTTTTGATCGATCGAGATGCGGTGTTTGCGATTCCAGCCTACCCTCACGAGGTGGTGGTGGACCCGACGGGGGCGGGCGATTCCTTCGCCGGTGGTGTGATGGGATATCTTGCCAGCGTTGGAGATCCCACCATCCGTGCCTTCCGCAGGGCGGTCGTACACGGGTCGGCGATCGCATCGTTTACGGTGGAGTCTTTCGGCGTTGATCGCCTGCGACAACTTTCGATGGCCGACGTTCTGCAGCGGTATCGTTCCTTCCGCTATCTTACCGCGTTCGACGAAGAGTCTTAGCAATGCCGAGGAGAAGCTTCATTCGCGTGGGTGGCCACCGATTGGCTCAGCGCGGTCTCCCGAAAGACCCGCCGAGAATCAACGTGACCTTCTTCCACGAGGGAGATAAGGCGTGAGCACGAGCTTTATGACGTCGCCCCGACTCTATTTCACCTCGGAGTCGGTGACTGAAGGCCATCCGGACAAACTTTGTGACCAGGTGTCCGACGCGATTCTGGACGCCGTCCTGGAACAGGACCCGTTTGGGCGGGTAGCGGCTGAAGCGGCCGCGACAGCGGGCCTCATGGTGATCATTGGGGAAATCACGACGACCGCGGACGTGGACTACACGGCGGTGGTGCGCCGGGCGATCGTAGATGCTGGCTACGCGGACGTGAAAGTCGGCTTTGACGGCAATACCTGCGAGGTCAGAATCTCTCTGAAGCGCCAGTCGCCTGATATCGCCATGGGGGTCAACGCTGCGCTGGAAACCAAAGGGGGAGAGGAATCCGACGAGGGGGACGAGCTTGGCGCGGGCGATCAGGGCATGATGATCGGTTTTGCCTGCAACGAGACCCCAGAGTTGATGCCCATGCCGATCGCTCTCGCCCACAAGCTGACCAGGCGGCTCTCCGATGTTCGGCGTCAAGGCATCCTGCCCTGGGTCCGGACCGACGGCAAGTCACAAGTAACCGTGGAGTACCGTTATGGGAAGCCGGCCCGTGTCGACACCGTGGTGATCTCCACGCAACATGATCCGGACGTGGGCCACGAGCAGATAGAGACAGACATTATCGAGCAGGTGATTCGGCCGGCGATTCGGCCAGAGATGCTCGTCGATAGTCGTTTCCTGGTGAACCCGACGGGACGCTTTGTCGTGGGAGGCCCCGAAGGAGACGCTGGCCTGACCGGTCGCAAGATCATTGTGGATACGTACGGGGGGATGGCCCGGCATGGCGGCGGGGCCTTTTCCGGCAAGGATCCGACGAAGGTGGACCGATCGGCGGCGTACGCGGCAAGGTACGTGGCCAAGAATGTTGTGGCCGCGGGCCTGGCGGATCGATTTGAGCTTCAGCTGGCATATGCCATCGGTGTGGCCAAACCGGTGGCCATCATGTGTGAGACTTTCGGAACCGAGCACGTGCCGCTAGGAATGATCGAAGATGCCATCACGAAGTGCTTTGATCTTCGTCCGGCCCGCATCCTGGAATCTCTCAAGCTGAGGCGGCCGATCTACAAGCAGACCGCGGCCTATGGCCACTTCGGCCGCACGGACATCGACGCGCCCTGGGAAGTGACTGACAAGGTGGAGATGCTCCGGGCCTGCGCTGGACTTGTAGCGGTCTGACCAGCGGTGGCTGTTCCGTGCGCAGCCTAATCACAGGTATCGGCGGCTTTGCAGGGCAGCATCTTGCAGAGCTCCTCAGCGGACGAGGCGGGGCGACAGTCTTTGGCGTAGCCCGCGACCCGGTCTCATGGGAGAGGGTCGATCTCGTGAGGGACAGAGGTCTCACGGTGCTCACCGTGGACCTGTCTCAGGCGAGGGAGGTCGGCCATGCACTCGACGCGTCAGGGCCAGAGTGGGTCTTCCTGCTGGCGGCTCAGTCAGCGCCGGGCGATTCTTTTGCTGATCCCATGGGTACCATAGTCAACAACGTCGGATGCGTGGTCAACGTCCTCGAGGCGATACGGCGCAGTTCGCTGCGGCCTCGGGTGCTGCTGGTCAGCTCGGGTGAGGTCTACGGCCGGCCTCCGGAAGGAGGCCGGCCGATCAGCGAGGCTACACCTCTTGCCCCTGACAATCCCTACGCGATCAGCAAAGTTGCCCAGGACCTGCTGGGTCGACAGTACCACATCGCCTACGGTCTGGATGTTGTCCGGGTTCGGCCTTTCAACCACATCGGTCCGGGTCAAACCGACCGTTTTGTGGCCGCCGCGTTTGCGCGACAGATCGTAGAGGCGGAGCTTGGTTTACGAGAGCCGGTAATCGACGTGGGCAACCTGGCCGCCGAGCGGGACTTCACCGACGTGCGGGACGTTGTCCTCGGGTATGAGCTTGCGCTGCAAAAAGGGCGAGCGGGCGAAGCCTATAATCTCGCTTCGGGCCGAGGCCGGTCCGTGCAGACGCTCCTGGATGGGCTCGTCGCCCGAAGCCGGGTGCCGATCAACGTGCGCTTTGACCCGCAGCGGGCGCGGCCGGTCGACGCACCCGTCCTCGTGGGCGATGCGACCCGGTTTGCCACCGAGTGTGGATGGGCGCCCACGATACGCTTTGAGCAAACTCTCGAAGACATTCTGAACGACTGGCGCCGGCGCGTCGCTGCCGCGTAGTCGGGCGCGGGAGATCATGTGCGCATATTGATTACCGGCATCACCGGCTTCGCGGGGAGCCACCTTGCGGAGCACCTGCTTGCCCAGGGAGATAGCGAAGTATTCGGCACGATGCGATGGCGAAGTCGACTGGACAACCTCAGCGACCTGGCAGGGTTCGGCAAGCTCAACACCATGGAGGAACTCGACGTTACCCAGGACGGGGCGTTGGAGCGCAGGGCAGTGCGCGGGGCGGCCAATCTCCTGGAGTGTGACCTATGCGATCCCGCTCAGACGCGTCAGGTCATTGCGGCGGTGCGACCTGACCGGATTTTCCATCTCGCGGCGCAAAGCTTCGTGCCGAGCTCGTGGCGCGCGCCGACTCAGACCATCCAAACCAACGTCATCGGGCAGTTGAACCTGTTCGAAGCGATTCGCGCCGCCAACCTGGATCCCGTCGTACACGTGGCGGGAAGCAGCGAGCAATATGGGCTGGTCCACGCGAACGAACTGCCCATACGGGAGACCAACCCGTTTCGGCCGCTGAGTCCATACGCGGTCAGCAAGGTGACCCAGGAGATGTTCGCCAAGCAATACCATCTAAGCTACGGGATGCGGACGGTGGTGACGCGGGCCTTCAACCACACCGGCCCCCGGCGCGGCCACGTAATGGTGACCTCGAGCTATGCACGGCAGATCGCCGAAATGGAAGCGGGGGTCAAACCACCGGTTATGGATGTGGGGGACCTAACGAGCCAGCGAGACTGGACCGACGTGCGGGACGTTGTGCGCGCTTACGCCGTCGTTCCGGACAAATGCCGGGCCGGAGACGCGTACAACATCGCGTCCGGAGTTGGCATACGCATCCGGGAGATGCTCGATATTCTGTTGGGTTTGACGGACGTCGATGTCGAGGTCCGGGCGGAGCCAGGGAGATTCCGTCCCTCTGACGTCAAGCTGCTCTGCGGCGATTCGTCGAAGTTCCGCGCCGCAACGGGGTGGGCTCCGGTGATCCCGTTCCGGCAGACGATGGAAGACCTGCTCAACTACTGGCGCGTACGGGTACCGAGGGCTCGTTTGGAGGCGTAGGGACGGCGGTTTCAACAAAGATCGAGTTCGGGACGGACGGATGGCGGGCCGTCATAGCCGAGGACTTCACGTTCGATAACGTGCGTCTCTGCGCCCAGGCCGTGGCCGATCACCTCAGGGGGGTCGACGGGGAGCATCGGGGAGTAGTGATTGGCTACGATACCCGTTTCGCTTCTGGGCGCTTCGCGGAAGCAGTCGCCGAGGTCGCGGCCGCGAATGGGTTGCCGGTGTACCTGAGTGAAGCCCCGTGCCCGACACCGGTGGCCTCGTTCGCCGTCGTGGATCGGGGCGCGGCCGGGGGCGTCATCATTACGGCCAGCCATAATCCGGCCGAATACAATGGCTTTAAGTTCAAACCGGACTTTGGCGGTTCGGCGAGTTCCGAAGTGACGGAGGCGCTCGAGGCCCGGATCCGCGACCTTCAGGCTGGCAAGGGCGAGGTGCGACGCGTGGCGCTGAGTGACGTTGAGCGCTCGGGGTCGCTGAGCCGGGTGGATCTGGGGCCGCCGTATCTGCGGCGGCTGGGCGAACTCGTCGATCTTCCCCGGATTCGAGGCGCCGGCCTCAAGATAGTCGCAGACTCGATGCACGGGGCCGGCAGCGGATATTTTCGTCGCTTGCTGGAGGGTGGGTCTACCCAGGTTGTCGAGATACGCGGCGAGCGGAATCCAGCATTTCCGGGCATGCATGGACCGGAGCCGATTGCTCACAATCTCGCGCCTCTTACGGAAGCAGTCGCACAGATCGGCGCGGACCTGGGCTTGGCCACGGATGGCGATTCGGATCGAATCGGCGTGGTGGATGAGCGGGGCGTTTTCGTGAACCAGCTCGAGATGTATGCGTTGCTCCTGCTCTATTTGCTGGAGGTAAAGGGGATGCGGGGACCGGCGGTGAGGTCGGTCACGTCAACGAGCATGGCCGACCGGCTCGGGGCCCGCTACGGCATCCCGGTGTACGAGACACCGGTAGGCTTCAAGTACGTGGGTCCGAAAATGATGGAGACCGGCGCGATCTTCGGCGGTGAGGAGAGCGGCGGTTTTGGTTTCGGGGAGCACATTCCCGAGCGGGACGCACTACTTGCCGGCCTGCGGGTGCTGGATCTTATGGTTGCCCTGAAGCTCCCGATGTCCGGGGTGCTGGACTACCTGAGTGAGCGAGCTGGCCCGTCCCACTACGAGCGCCTCGACATCCAGTTCCCGGCAGAGGAGCGCGGCACCATATTGCGGCGGGTGGCGGCCGCGGTGCCCCGCGAGATTGCGGGTCTCCCAGTGAGCGCTGTGAATGAGGTCGATGGCAAGAAGTTTCTCTTGTCCGATGGCTCCTGGCTGCTGATTCGATTCTCCGGAACGGAGCCTTTGCTGCGCATCTACAGCGAAGCGACCAGCCGGGAGTTGGTTGACCGCATTCTGTCAATCGGGCGAGAGATCGCCGGCGTTTAACGTCGTGGAAGAGGCTTGCTTCAGGAGAGATCGATGGGACCTGCGGATGAGCGACCCTGGGGAAGATATCTCTCTGTCGATAATGGAGATGGCTACCAGGTCAAGCGAATCGAAGTGCTGCCTGGCCAGCGGCTGAGCTACCAGACCCACAGGCACCGGGCTGAGCACTGGTTCCTTGTCCAAGGGCACGGAGTGGTGACGTTGGAAGGTGTCGAGGTGCCGCTGGCTCCGGGCGAGTCCATCGACGTTCCGCTCGGGGCTGCGCACCGAATGACGAACTCCGGTGCCGGCCTCCTGGTGTTCATCGAAGTTCAGCGGGGTGACTACCTGGGAGAAGATGACATTGTTCGCCTGTCGGACGACTACGGTCGGGTTCCGTCCTCCTCGGCCTCGTGACTGAGCCGGCGGAAGTTCAGTGCAGCCGCTGCGGCGATGTGAAGCCCCGCTTGCCAGCAGCACCTCTAGGAGGCGCGATGGGGCGTCTCGTCCACGACAACGTGTGCGAAGATTGCTGGGCGGCCTGGTACGAGCAATCCGTGAATGTGATCAACCATTATGGGCTCACCCCCGCACTGCCGGAACATCGGCAGCAGCTATTTAAGATCATGAAGGAGTTCCTCAATCTCAACGACTGACTCAGGGAGTCAGCCCGGAGGTCAGATTGGCCGAGGCGTCACCCCAGACTGAAGCGTCTCCCGCCCGGGGCCGTTACTGGCTGCGGGTCTACGGATACCCGGGCGAAATCGGGGAAGAACTGATCGCGTACGGCGATTTCTATGATCCTGCGGTTGGGCCGCTATTGAGTGATCCCAAACAACTCCTCCACTCGGGCGACGCCGTTGTGTACTACGCGGACGGGCCCGCCAGCCTTTTCGGCGCTGGAGTCGTAGATGGGGAAGTGGAGGGACCCTTCTTTGATGGAGAAAAGGGGCAACGGTGGAAGGTTACCGTACGTGCTGAGTCGGTAGTCCGCACGGTAAAGAAAGCAGCGCACGCCGCCGGGCTCACTCCACCAAGCGGGTGGCACTTCTTGAGTGCCGTGCGCGATTACACTTTCATCCGTTTGCCGGACGAGGACGGAGCGTATCTGGTTGAGCAGGTGAAGGCGCGAGCTAGCGCGCGGGACGAGTAGCCATTTGCGAGGTCACGCGAGTTCCCGTCTTGCGCTGGAGGACCGCTGCCGGCCGTCCCAGGGCAGCCACGCACCCGGGTGAGGATTCGCAAGAAGCCGCGGTCTGGCCTTCGACAAAGGCTCAAACGACCACGGTGGCTGGGGCGATTGCAGTTACCCAGTCCTGGTAGGCCTCCTGATTACCGCGGATGATGCGGCCGTAAAGATCCATGATCTGGAGGGTGATCGGGCCGGTTTCGCCATCGCCGATGGCACGGGAATCGATTTCCACGACGGGTGTTACATGGGCGGCGGTTCCCGTCATGAAGACTTCGTCGCCCCCGAAGAGCTCGGAGCGAGGGATAGCCCGCTCGACAGTCTCGATTCCGAACTCGCGGGCTGCGAGTTCAATCACCGTGTTCCTGGTTATCCCGACGAGGATGCCCTCGGCCGGTGGAGGCGTGATGAGCTTCCCGCCAGAGACGAGGAAGATGTTCTCGCCCGAGCCCTCGGAGACGTTGCCCTCCTGGGTCAGCAGAATGGCCTCGTCGCAGCCACGATCGAAAGCCTCACTCTTTGCGAGGGCACTGTTTACGTAGATTCCAGTGACCTTGGCTCGACCGGGGATCGAGCTGTCAGGCACGCGTCGCCACGAAGAGGTGCAGCATCGAATCCCCTTGTCCGCATCAAGATAAGATCCGAACGGGTGTACGAAGATCGTGATGTCGTCTTGGAGGTTGTGCAGGCGTACGCCGATCTCCTCGGCACTCTTGTAAGCGATGGGGCGGATGT
This sequence comes from Chloroflexota bacterium, assembly GCA_016202435.1. Lineage (GTDB taxonomy): Bacteria > Chloroflexota > UBA6077 > UBA6077 > SHYK01 > JACQOR01. The sequence goes on along the minus strand of JACQOR010000056.1, from coordinate 1,650 downwards.
AAACGTCCTCCTGGTAGCCGCTTCGTTGCACAATGTCGACGGTGATTGAACAAAGCTCGTCAACAGTCTCTTTCACCTCGATGCGGAGGGAGTGTGCGCTCTTCTTGAGGCGCTCGAAGTGATCACGGACCCGGAAGAGGTAAGTCTGGCGGCGCGCTGAATTCCAGTTCCCACGGATTCCTTCGAATACGCCTGTTCCGTAGTTGAAGGCGTGGGTCATGATGCCGATCTTGGCCTCTTCCAAAGGGACGATTTGCTTGTGAAAGTATGCGTACGCTCCCACGCCTGATTCCCCCGCCGGCCTTTACGGCCTAGAAAGTCGGATCGCTTTGAGTGCCCTGTGCGAGGCCAGCGGCCTCGGCCGTGATCCTGGCCCAGAGGTCCCGGTTGTTCTGGAAGGTGAGCATGCGGCCCACCTCAGCAACGGGGAAGCAGCCGGCGTCCAATCCGCCGTGCTCGCTCCACTCCGGGGCGTCAGCCGTTCGCAGAAGATAGTAGGCCACCGGTCGGACTTCGCCGTCCACCTCGTACGGCACTTCGGCGACAAATCGGACCAGTTCTGCGCGGATTCCGGTTTCCTCGCGCACTTCACGGATGGCTGCTTGGAGGGGTGTTTCGCCGGGGTCGATCCAGCCTTTTGGGAACACCCACTCGCCTTTGGCTGTTCTGCGGAGTACGATGCGGTCGCGCCAGACGATTATACCGCCCGCCTGTACGGCAACCATTCGGCCTAGCTTTCCCGAACTCGTGCAGGAACGGGAGCCCTGGGTGGTGGCGTGCGCGCTTGAGCGGCGGCTTCTTGCACGAGGGCAACCTCGTTGGGGAAAGAGATACGGCGGAGCGCCTCATCTACCGGAAACCACTCGGCGAAGTCATGCTCCCAGTCGTGATTGGCTGTGTCTCCCCCGACGGCTTCCATCAAGAAGAAGTACACCGTCTTGCGATGTCGTACCCCGCGCACTGAGAACCAGTAAGCGATCTGATCTAGTGGCTCGATGATGCGGACGCGAAGCCCGGTTTCCTCTCCCACCTCGCGGACCGCAGCGTCCTCGATGGTTTCTCTTTCGAGCGGAGTCCCCTTCGGGATCTCCCATCGTTCAGGAGTCTCGCGACCGACGAGGGCAGCGTGCAGCCTACCGTCAGTCCAGCGAATTACCACGCCACCCGCAGATACATGCCGGACCGTTTCGGGCGTGTTCCCTTTTTGCGGCACCATCGTGTGCTCGGCTCTATCTCCGGTTTGATCGGGGCGGTGGATCTGGACGAACGCTCTTGATTGGCCTTCATGTGGAAGATACCATCACGCGCCTGAAGGCTAATTGAGATCGCCGGATCCTCCAGCGAGGAGAGCGGAGCCGGCTGTATCACGATCGATTAGCGGAATGTTCGTGAATGGCCTGTCATGACCGCTTGATATCGGCGTTTGCACGGAAATACTCGGGTACCAGTGTATGCTATCGATGGCCCCGTTAAGTGTCAACTTCGCAGATCGCTTCTGTGGGACGCGACGTCTGGCGTAGGCGGAGGAACTGTCCCGATTTAGTCGGTGCTGACTGATCGGCCAAAAAGAAGGCCGAGAGGCCTCGTAGTTTGGTGGGAACTGGAAATCTCACCCAAACGGAGGTCTCTCGGTGGACGAAAGTGTAGAAG
>JACQOR010000066.1 GCA_016202435.1 Chloroflexota bacterium | reverse complement strand
TGGTCGAGGCCTCGGATCTGGGCTCGCATCTTCTCGCTGATGGAGAGGCCGGCGGCGTCGTCGGCGGCGCGGTTGATGCGGAGCCCGCTGGAGAGCCGCTCCACCGACTTGGTGAACAGGCTGGCGGTGGTGCCCAGGTTGCGCATGGCCACCAGGGCGTCGACGTTGGTGTTTACGCGGATACCGGTCATGGTGTTTCAGGCCTCCTATGCCTTGGTGTGGTCCCGGTCCTTCGGGACAGTCGTTTCCCACCTTCCGCCGGGCGGTGAGTGTGGGCTCACCGATCGACCCGCCCCCCCGTTCTGGTTATCGACCGGGGGGCGTCCCGGCTGGGGCGTAACCGCTTGCTGGGTTTTTCGGCCGGGAAATGGAGACCGTTAGCAAGGGTTCCCCCTACCCGGGCGGTCTTCTTCCCCTACGTTGGGTGCTTTCGCTAGGGAATTCCTGTGGGGGGACCGAGGCTGCAGCGTGGAAATGCCTCTCTGCCGTGGCCGTAGCGGGAGAGGTTAAGGTGAGGGCACCTCGTTGGGGCTAAAGGCAAGCAGGCGGTTCGCTTTGGCAGTGGATGGCCCCACGTGGTAGGGTTACATGTAACTACAAGGGTTGGAGTCAGCCAATGGCAGCGTCGCCGCGCTCCAGGCAATCTCGAGACAAGGTCCGGGCGCATCGTGATCGGCTGCGACAGCAGGGGTTGCGTCCGATCCAGATCTGGGTGCCCGACGTGCGCTCGCCCGCTTTTGCCGCTGAAGCGCATCGCCAGTCCCTGGCAGTCGGCCAGGGCCCCGGGGCCACGGAAGACCAGGACTTCATCGACGCGGTTTCTGACCCTAAGACCGAATGAGACGTGGGGAGGTCTGGATCGTAGCTGGAGGCGGGGACTACACGGGAAAACCGCGCCCCGTTGTAATCCTGCAGGACGATCGCTTCGACGCCACAGACTCAGTCACCATTTGTGCTTTCACGGGCGATCCGACCCAGGCTCCCCTGTTTCGAATTCTGGTCGATCCGAGTGAGCTCAACGGCCTTGACGGTCCCTCGCGACTCATGGTGGACAAGATCACCACGGTGCGAAGGACGCGGCTGGGGAATCGCCTGGGCCGGCTCGATGACGACGACATGCTGAAGCTGAACCAGGCAGTCCTCGTTTTTCTCGGTTTCGCCGCGTCGCCCAGGGCCAGCACCGGAAGTTAGGCGGGCTAGCCGCCAGTGGGCGGGCGAATGGGCCTTCCTCTAGAATCGAGCTGAGGTGCCTGCCTATGGCCAAGCAAACGCTGTTGACCGCGGACCAGTTGTTCGAGTTGCCGGATGACGGCATGCGACAGGAGCTGGTCAAGGGGGAGCTACGGACGATGCCGCCTGCAGGCGCAGAGCACGGGATCGTAGCTGCCCATGTCCTGGGTTTGCTCTGGCAGTGGGTCCAGCCTCGCGCGCTGGGACGCCTGTACGCTGCGGAGACGGGGTTCTGGATCGAGCGTGCTCTGGACACAGTGCGTGCGCCGGACGTCGCTTTCATCGACGCGGCTCGCGTTTCGAGAGCCCCTTCCCCACGGTTTTCCGAGGATGTGCCCGGCCTGGCCGTAGAGGTAGTGTCGCCGTCAGATACGGCGGGCGAGGTCCAGGAGAAGGCCCAGGGCTGGATGCAGGCCGGTGTCCGGCTGCTGTGGGTGGTCTATCCGTCGAGTCGGTCGGTGCTCGCCTACCGATCAGTGGCTGAGGTTCAGGCGTTGGGCGAAGCGGATGATCTCGATGGGGGCGACGTGCTGCCGGGCTTCCGCTGTCCGGTCCGGGATCTATTCCCCTACCAAGCCGTGATGGCTGACGGCTAGCCCTGCGTCCAGTGGGGCTCGGGGGCCAGCTCCCCGAACTGGCGGGCGGGCCGGCTCCACCATTGGCATATTCTGCCAATGGTGGTAGACTCTGCGAATACGAGTTCGAGGAATGAGGCATGGCAACCCGAAACGTCGTTTTGACCGAACGACTGGAGAAGCTGATCGAGACGCTGGTTCGCTCGGGTCGTTATCAGAATGCGAGCGAAGTCCTTCGAGAGGGCCTCCGGCTGATCGAGCGCCGCGAGGAAGAAGATGAAGCAAGGCTTACCGCCCTTCGGGAAGCTGCAGCCGTTGGTGTCGCTGCTTTGGAACGAGGTGAATTCACTGAGTTCGCCGACGCCGACGGGCTGCTGCGGTACTTAGACGAGGTAGCAGACCGCGTAATCCCGGGCGACTGATCGCCAGCGTGACAGAGTGGTGGCGGGTTCGTCTCACGAAGCCGGCCGAGTTGGATTTCGCCGCCATCCTGCAGTGGACCATTCAAAACTTCGGCATCCGCCAGGCTCGCGCCTACAGACACATCCTACGAGAAGCCTTAGCCGCAACGCGGCATGGGCCTGATGTCCCAGGCAGTGTGCCACGCGCGGACATCCTCGAAGGGTGCCGTACGCTCCATGTTCCGCGACCGGGAAGGCATTTCCTGGTTTATCGAGCGGTCAGTGCCGACACCATCGAAATCCTGCGCATCCTGCACGATGCGATGGACCTATCCCGCCACGTTCGGCCCGATCAGGACTGAGGGGTTTCGAAGCGACTCGGCTCGGTGTTCGCAGGGCCATCGATTTCTCAGATGCGCGATGCACCCGCTAGAAAAATCGGGAGCCCCCCGACGTAAGTCGGGGGGCTCCCGGTGCCCGGGGCTGGCGGGAGGGGCGAAGCCCTCAGCCCCTCAGGCGGGTGCGGGGTGGCCGCGCGTCCCTCCTACTCCTACTGGAGCAGCAGTAGCACCGTCTGCGGCGAGGCGTTGGCCTGAGCCAGCACCGAGACGCCGGCCTGCTGCAGGATCTGGAGCCGGGTGAAGTTCACGGACTCCTGCGCCATGTCCAGGTCCCGGATCCGGGACTCGGCAGCGGTCATGTTCTCGGAAGCCACTCCCAGGTTCGCGATCGCGTGCTCGAGGCGGTTCTGACCGGCGCCCAGGGTGGAGCGGACGGTGGAGACGGTCGTGATGTCCGCGTCGACCTCGTCGATGAAGGCCGCCGCGGTCGAAGAGTCGCCCGGATCGAGGGCGCCGATGTTGAAGGTCAGGCTGTTGGCGGTGACCTCGTCGAAGTCGACCGTGAAGACGTCCGCCGAGTTGGGTCCGACCTGGTACTGGGCGGTCTTGTCGCCGCCGGTGAGGGCGGTGCGCAGGCTGTTGGTGGCCGCGGTCGTCAGGAGCGTGCCGATGTCGTCGACGTCGGTGAACCCGGCTAGCGCCTCGAGGGCGAACGTGGGGTCGGTGCCGGTGGCGAAATCCAGAGTGAATGAGTCGGTGTCACCTGGTGCCACCAGCGTCGAGGTTGTCGTGTCGTACGAAGCCGTGGCGCCATCGCTCTGCCGGACCGCGGTGAGGAGATCGTTGGCGGCGTCGTAGCTGAAGAAGTAGGTGTCTTCGGCGTCGTCGTTGGCGTAGGTGATGTCGGTGACGAGGATGTTGGCGTCGAAGCTGCCCTTCTGCAGCTCGCTGTTCTGGTGGGTGTCGACCGCGGTCGCGGCGTTGTCGAGGGCGCCCTTCAGCAGGAACTGCTCGTTGAAGGTTGTACGATCGGAGGTCGCGTCGATCTCTTCGCTCAGCTCGTTCAGCTCGGTGACGATGGCGTCGCGGTCGTCGGAGGTGAGGGTATCGTTGGCGAACTGGACCGCCAGCTCCCGCATGCGCTGCAGCATGGAGTGGACCTCGGTCAGCGCGCCCTCGGCGGTCTGGATCATCGAGATCGCGTCCTGGGCGTTGCGGGACGCCTGGTTGATGCCCTTGATCTGGGCCCGCATCTTCTCGCTGATGGACAGGCCGGCGGCGTCGTCACCGGCTCGGTTGATGCGGAGGCCGCTGGACAGTTTCTCCACCGACTTGGTGTACTGCGTGCCGACCGTGGTCAGGTTACGCATGGCCGTCAGGGCGGCGACATTGGTGTTGACTCGCATGGGTTTCTTGACTCCTTTCCGCATTGCGCGTGCTCCGATCCGTCGGAGTGGTCGCTGATGCCCGTCGTTGCTGGGTGTAGGGGCGGCGGGCGCGCCCCCATCGACCGGCGCCCCGCCTCGCCCGGCGGGGGTCCCCCGATTGACCGAACCTCTCTGTAGGTGTTTCTCGGCAGCGAGGGGGAAAAGTTAAGGGGAAAGCGGCAAAGCGTTAGGGGTTTCGCGTATTTCCGTGCCTGGCGGGGACGCTAGGGGTGTAGGGGTATTCGCAGGGCGCTGGCTGACATAATGGGCACGCGATGCCAGGCCCCCAGGACAGACGCCGGGTCACTATGCCGCGGTACCTGACGGCATTTCGCTGCGTCGGCGGGGCCTGCGAGGACACCTGCTGCCAGGGCTGGAACGTGCAGGTCGATCGCCCCACCTTCGAGCGCTACCAGGAGGTCGCACACCCCGACCTGGGGCCGCTGCTGCGCTCGCGGGTGGTCGCGAATGCGCCGGAAAAGACCTTGGAGCACGACGCCGCGCACATCGTGATGGAGGCGGACGGCTCGTGCCCGTTTCTCACGCCGGACCGCTGGTGTGGAATCCAGCAGCAGCTGGGTGCGGAGCTTCTGCCGACCACGTGCTCGGCCTACCCGCGGGTCACCGCCATCGTCGACGGTCAGGTGCAGCGGGCCGCCCAGGTCTCCTGTCCGGAGATTGCCCGACTGGCGCTGCTGGCTCCGGACGCGCTCGACTTGATCGAGGTCAATGCCGCTCCCGCGCGAGCAGCGGCGGCGACGATTCAGGCAGCCTCACGACGGCCCGGCGATCCGCTCCATCACTTCGACGAGGTCCGGGCGCGGGCCCGAGAGCTGATGCGGCGGCGGGAGGTCTCGGTGGAGACCCGGCTGCTCGCGCTGGGGCTCGCAATGCGCAAGCTGGATGGCCCGACGCTGACCCGAGCCCAGGTGGGGGAAGCGTTCGGCACCTACTCGCGCCAACGGCCGACGATCGCCGAGCAGGTGGCGGGCATTGCGCCTCGTCGCTCGATCCAGGTGGCTCTGCTCCGGGAGTTGACGGCGCAGCGGCTGCGGGCCGGCAGCGTCTCCCCTCGGTATCAGTCCTGTGTGGACCGCATGTCGTCGGGGCTGGGCCTGGAAGCCGGCGATGAGGCCGCTTCGGTGGCCGCCTACGAGGACGCGGTCGCGCGCTTCGTCGCGCCCTACGTAGCCGCCAACCCGCACGTGCTGGGAAACTACCTCGTCAACGAGATGCTGGTCACGCCGTTTCCGTTCTCGAGTGGGAGCACCGTTTTCGAGAACTACGTGATGCTGGTGGCGCGTTACGCCCTGGTCAAGCTCCACCTGGTGGGTGTGGCCGCGTTCGAGCAGCGGCTCGACGACGCGCTGGTGGTGGAGGTAATCCAGCCCTTCCAGCGCGCGGTGGACCATCACCGGCAGTTCCTGGACCACGCGATCTCGCTGCTGCGCCAGAACGACGTGGCGAACATGGCCTACATGGCGATCCTCATCGTGAGCTAGAGAGAGGCAAGGCCCGCCCGCCCGCCCCATTCAACGTGGGGCTCTGCCCCCACACCCCCGGGCAACGTGGGGGGCTCCGCCGTTTCCTCTACAATATGAGTACTCAAGGTAGATACTTACTGGGGGTATATATGACGGCTATTTCACTCAAGCTGCCGGAGGAACTGCTTCTGCGCAGCGCCGAGTGCGCCAGGACGCTGGGGATGACCCGTGCCGAATACATTCGCCGGGCCATCGAGCGGATGAATCACGAGATCCAGGAGCAGGCTCGGGCGCGACGGCTGCACCGGGCCTCGCTCAAGGTGCGGGAGGAGAGCATGCGGGTGAACGCGGAGTTTGCCGGGATCGAGCATGCGCCGGATGCCTGAGCGGGGGGAAGTATGGCTCGCCGACCTTGACCCCGCTCGCGGCACGGAGCCGGGCAAAACTCGCCCCGTGCTTATCGTCCAAGCCCAGGCGCTTCTCGACGCGGGCCACCCATCGACCCTGATTGTTCCGCTGGCCACAAACCTCGTGGAGGACGCGGAACCTCTCAGGGTGCGAGTACCCATCTCGGCCGGATTGCGAGCTGAATCAGATCTGCTCGTGGACCAGCTGAGAGCCATTGACAACCGGCGTCTGGTACAAGGTCCGCTCGGGCACCTACCTCCCACACTCGTTGCCCGCGTAAACCTGGCCCTGCGCGAAGTGCTTGACCTCACATAGCGGGCCGGTACGCCGAACAATGATGATGGTGCCTGGGCGCTGCCAGGGCTGGTAGCCTCGCCCGCGGGGCGCGTTTCGTCGCTTTGCGGTCAGCTTGCTATCTGTTCATAGCCGGGGAACTGATCGGCGCGGACCTGACGGTAGTCGTGCTCGGAGCGGCACTGCTCCAACCAGCGGGCGAGCCAGCCGCCGGCCTCCGCGGTCTCGTAGTCGGCGAGCGTGGAGTTGGAGCCCTTCCCGACCGGATAGCCCAGGTGGAGGATGTAGGCCTGGTCCAGAAACTCGTACGCGAGGTCCGCGTCCCGGATGCAAGCCTCGAGGAAGGGGACGTCCTGGCCCCAGCCGGGGCCCAACTGGTCCCGGTGGCGGAGCGCCATGGCCCGACTGATGACCGCGGGCGTGTAGTTGACGAAGTACTGACTGAAGACGACGTAGAGCTCGGGGTCGACGAGCGGCGCCTGAACCACCTGCTTGGCGGCGGCCAGCGCCTCGTCAGCCCATCGAGCGAACCCCGCGCTGAACAGCAGGTCGTCCGCCCACACAATGATGGCGTCTTTGGTGGCCAGGTCGAGCGCTTCGGGAAAGGGCACGTAGACGTCCTGACCCGCGGGTTTCTCCAGCGCCGCGTACCGAACCTCCGCCGCATCCTGGATGAACGCTGGCGGAGCTTTTCCGGAGACGTCGACCAGGCAGATCTCATAGTCGTGATCCCCGAAGACTGCCTTGGTGTTGCGGATGACTATTTCCAGCAAGTCGTCCCGCTGGCGAATTGTGGGGATGAGAATCGAGTAGCTGGTCCTCACTCCCTCCCCCCTCGTGGGGGAGGGACAGGGAGAGGGGGAGTCCCCTGGGTCTGACAATTCCCCCCGCGTCGATTCTTCAGCCCGAGGAAGCACCGTCTCCCTACCCTCCCCCGTCAAGGGGGAGGGGTCTTGTTGGATTCTGTCGCTCGTCGAGGGGGAGCGGGTTTGCTGGACTCTCCCAGCCGTCGAGGGGGAGCGGCTCAGGTGAGGCAGAGGGACCTTGAGCTGCTTGGCGCCTGCGCGAATGATCTCGTGCAGGCCGGGGAGCGCCTGCTCGGCTTCGGGTTCCAGGAGCCGCCCGATCAGGCGCCCGCGGCCGAGGCGCAAGAGATTGGCGACCAGGATGGAGAGCTCTCGGCGATCCAGGGAGTCGAGTTGCACCGCCTGCCACGTGGGCTGAAGGCCCGCCATGAGGGCGCAGGCAGCGCCCGCGGCGCCGGGTCCCGATTGCGGGGCCCCCATGTAGGTCCGCACTCGCGTCTTGAGCGCTCGGGCCTCCTCGGCTCGGAATACCGGCAGCAGGCCATGAGCAGCCGCATCCACCGCCCGCGCGGCGAAGGTCACCAGGTTGCCGATCTGACCCCGGGACTCGGCGAGCTTGGCTGCGATGACCCAGGCCTCGGGTACCTTGCCCAGGTGCGAGTTGAGGATGGCCGCGGCCTCGGCCCCGCGGCCGATCGCGGCCAGGGTTTCGGCCTTGCCGAGCGCCGCGCCGGCGTCGGCCGGCTGCTCCGTCAGCGTGACATCAAATGCTTGTAGGGCTGCGTTTGCGTCTCCGCGGAGCAACCAGATGGCGCCCAGCCCGTTCCGGGCGAGCCTGCGTCGGATCGCGTCGAGCGGCTGGGCTGAGGACGGAGTACCCGCCAGCTTGAGAGCTGCCTCGTAACAGAGGCGGGCGGCCGCGAGCTCTCCTCGCCGTTGGGTGGGTCCCTCGGCGCGCCAGGCCAGCAGCGTGTGCGCGTCACCCTTGAGGATCCACAGGTCGGGGTGGGGCCCTCTGAGCTGTTCGGCCAGGAGCACCGTCGCCAGGAGCCCCGGACCGTCGCCGCGGAGGGCCTGGAGCTGCACCCGGACCGAGACCAGGTCCAGGGGCACAGACTTAGGTGGCTCGGTCGCCTGGCGCCACAAACCCCAGGCTGCCTGGGCCGCGTCCCAGGCTTCCGCCGTACGGCCGGCCCGTAGCGCCTCGGTGGCCCGGCGGGTGTGCGACGCGATTGATTCGAAAGGTGGCCGGACGTCGTGGTCGGCTTCCATCAAGGGACCAGCTTACCGCGAAAGGGGTTGGGGCGGGCGACGAGTCCGCTGGGAGGTGAAGAGACATCACACTGGATACCCCGCGCACCATGAAATCGCCTGGCAGTGGAGTCCACCGGACCAGGGGCGCGCGGGTTCGGGGGCGGCAGCCCCCAAGTTAAACGGGCGACTGGGTGGATCTACCTGTAACTGTTGACGAAGGAGCCGCCGGCGACGGTGGGGGCGCGCTCTCGGTAGGCTGTTGCGACGGTCACCAGCTTGCGAAAGTCCGCCGCCTCCTCGTTGAGCTGTACTCTCTGAAGGGCAAGCGCCTGGGACGTCTCCGCGTCCGCCGCGAGGACGGCGAGAATCATCCGGCGGGCCTCGGCATGCACCGAGGCCGGGCAGGCGGAAATAGCTCGGTCCGCGGCCCTTAGTAGTAGGGTGCGTTGGGAGGAAAGGGAAGCAAACGTGCCCCAATCCCCACCTTCGGCGGCTGTGGCCTGGCCGCGCGCGCACTCCAGCATCGAGTTGTAGAGGGTCTGGAGCTCACCCGCTGTCGCCGGGGGCTCGGCAGCGTCTGCGCCCAAGTCGGAGCGAGCGGAGTCGAGTTTGTCAGCCTCAAGGACCGGTTCCGCGCCTGTGCCTAAGAGGGCAGACCCAAGCTGGTGCGCCTTGAAAGAGATCACGCGGAATGTTCCGTGCTGCGCACGGTGTCACCCAGACGAACGACTGAGGGTCCCTCTCCGGGACCAGCCAGGGCGGTCTCCCAGGCTTGCAGCAGCGACTCCAGCATGTCCGCCACCTCAGAGGCCATGACCGGGTCCTTGGTGAGGTTGGCCTGGAGCAGCTGGCGCTGGAAGAAGTCGTAGAGGCCGTCCAGCGTCTCGGCGACCGGCCCGGCGTCCATGCGGAGCGCGGATCGCAGCTCGGCGACGATCGCCTGGGCATGAACCAGCCCGCGGTGCGCTTCCTCGCGGTCGTGCAGTTGCAGGGCGCGCGCGCCCTCGCGGGTGGACTGCACGGCTCGCCGATAGAGCAGAACGATCAGCTGCGCCGGCGAAGAGGTCTGCACGCTGGCGCGGCGATAGGCTGTGGCGGGATGGGTCAGCATCCATGCCTCCGCGTTTGGTCCGTCGCATGATCCTTCGGCGGGCGCAAATCGTTCATTAATAAGGGTTTCGCCTACCGGATCTGAGGGAGGGTGCCGCCCTCACCTCCCCTCTCCCGCTGCGACAGGATAGGGGCTTGCAGCCTCTCCCGCTAGGAGGGGCCGGCCGCCGGCCCGGAGGCTCGGCGGGGGACAAGCCCCCGCGCTACCCTGCAGACCTTGTGTCACGGATCACTAGCCCGTCTTGACGGGGGCCGCGGCGGCCGGACGCCAACCGGTCATGGGTGGGACAGTGGGAGCCTGGGCAGCCCGCAGGTTCTCTTCGACAACGGCGGCCAGCAGCTCGCTGCGAACGACGCGGATGTCGCTCGGCGCGGTGATCCCGACCCGGACCCGATCGCCCTCAATGCGGACGATGCTGACCAGGATGCCCTCGCCGATCTGAATACTCTCAGAGACTCGGCGGCTGAGGACTAGCATGGAAGCTAGTCCGCCGGAGCAAGGAGTGGCGTGCGCAGGGAGTAGCCGCTGTTCTCGAGGATCGACTGAACGCCCAGCCCGGCGGTCAGGTTCAGCACGACGGGCGCCGCCAGGTTCGCCGTGGTCGACGTCGGGTCCCGTCCCACGGTGACGATGGCCCGCAGGGCGATCTCGTCGTCCGGCTGGACCAGGAGCGCCTGTCCGTCGGCGTCGGGGATCTCGGGGTCGTAACCCTCGTCCACGAGCCGCGGGTCGATGACGTAGAACCCGATGCCGGGCTCTTCGTCAGACGTGAGCAGCTCGAAGGGTGGACTGAACTCCGGGTCCGTCACCAGGCGGAAGCGCCGCAGTGACGGGAACCCGGGGATACCGCCGGGGAAGACGAGAGTTCGCTCCGAGAAGGCTTCGGCCTCCTCTTCGTGCTGGGGCGCCTGCGAGAGAATCATGGGTCCTTACCTCATTTCAGGAAATCGAGTAGGCTCAGCTGAATCGTGCTGCCGCCCACCGCGAGGGCGGCCTTGTAGACGGTCTGTTCGAGCTGGAACCGAGTGATGGCGTCGATCATGTCCACGTCTTCCGTTTCGGAAAGGAGCGCGGTCAGGCCGAGCTGAACGTCGAGGAGCCGCTCGGCGGCGAAGTCGAAGCGGTTGACTTTCGAGCCCACCTCGGCGCGGATCGCCAGCAGGTCTTCGTTGGCCTGGCTGACGGTGTCGATATCGGCGGAGATGTCGGTCGCCACGCCGCTCAGAAGATCGTCCCTCAGATCGATCAGCGTCTCCAGGATCGGGACGAGGCGGTCGCCGGTGATGTTGACCGAGAGGAACTGGCCGGGGCCGATCTCTCGCGCCATGAGGTTGGTGTCTCCGTTATAGGTCACGACGCTGCCAGCCACGGTGATGGGCTCGGTCGTGATCCTGGTGCCGGAGAAGATGTAGCCCGAGGTCCCGGAAGTGTTGGCGGCGGCGACCGCCGCCTGGAGCAACTGATCGACCTCGGCGGCGATCTGCTGTCGATCACTTAGCGTGAACGTGTCGTTGGCCCCCTGGACCGCTAGCTCTTTGGCGCGGCTCAGAATGTTGGTGATCGAGGACATCGAGCTTTCCGACTGGTCGAGCCACACTTTGGAGAGCTCAATGGTGCGCAGGTACTGGTCGTTGAGCTGGAGGCTCGAGCGGACGGAGAGGGCCTGGTTCACCGCCGGCGGGTCGTCGGATGGCCGCCGCAGTCGTTTGCCGGAGGCGATCTCACCCTGGACCTTGGCCATGCGTCCAAAGTTGTCGCTCAGGTTCGCCTGGAGCGAGTCGACCATCATCTTGTGAGTGACGCGTTGCATCGGTTCTGCTTTACCCTCCTACTTGGCCTCGACCGTCGGGCTAGCCCCTTCCTACCAGTCCCATGCGGTTGATTACCGTGTCCAGCATCTCGTCGAAGGCCGTGATCATGCGCGCGGCGCCCTCGAACGCCCGCTGGAACTTCACCATGTTTGCGGTCTCCTCGTCGAGGGAGACCCCCGAGGTCGATTGGCGCGAGTCGTCAATGTGACGGAGCAACACGTCCTGGTTCTCCGCCTGGCGCGTTGCTTGCTGGGTCTCCACGCCGAGCCCGGAAATAAAGCCCTGGTAGAAATCGTCCACGGTCGTCGTGCCCCCCGCCATGAGCAGACCGAACTGGAGCGCCGCGATAGCCGCAGCGTTCGAGCCGTCACCCGGCGAAAGCAAGCCGCTGGCCGCCGCGATGTTGGACACGTCGGCCTCAATGGCCGCTGAGATGTCAAAGTTTGTGGCACCGGTCCCCTGGAAGAAATCGTTGCCGGTGGCGTCGTTGAGGCCGTAGCCAACCTGGTGCTGGGCGTTCACCTGGGTGATCAGGGTTAACGCGATGTCGTCGAGGTCGGCCTGCTTATCCGGGATCACGGTGTCTCGGACGTAGAGCATGCCCTCAATCTCGCCGCCGTTGCTCTTCACGGCGCTGCCGTCGTGCTGCCAGATCAGGTCGCGGAATCCCTCGGCGTTGAGCTGCGTCTCGATCTGGTTGAGGTAGCTGTCACCGACGATCTGGATGCCGCCGATGCTGACCATCGTCACGCCGGACTCGGTCTCGAAGGCCGAGGTCCGGATGATCTTGGACAGCTCGTCCAGGAGCAGGTCGCGCCGATCCCGCAGGTCATTGGGGGTATCGCCAACCGCGACGACCTGACGGATCTGGTCGTTGAGGGCGGAGATCTGCTGGGCAATGCTGTTGATGGTTTCGACGCGCAGGAGCACCTGGCGGTCCAGGTGCTGACGCTGCTGGACCATCTGGGCGTATGAGTCTCGGAACGAGGCGGTCAGGTTGGATGCCTGCTCGCGCAAGGTGAGGCGAATGGCCTGGTTGCTGGGATCGTTGGTGAGGTCGCGCCAGGAGTTCCAGAACTGGCCGAGCTGAGCGGCGAGCCCGTTGTCGCTGGGCTCGTGGAACAGGTTTTCCACGGCGCGCATGCCCTTGCTCACGGCGTCCCAGTAGCCGAACCCTGAGCTCTGCAATCGGAATTGCGTATCCAGGAACAGGTCGCGGATGCGACGGATGTCGCGGACCGTTACGCCGGTTCCGATCTGGCCCGCGAGCGCCGCCCGGTTCTGAGTCGGCACGGTGAAGGGGTCGGTCGTCTCCATGACGACGTCCTGGCGCGTGAAGCCGGGTGTGTTGGCGTTGGCGACATTGTGTGACACCGTGGCGATGGCGACCTGCTGGGTGAGCAGGGCTCGAATGGCCGTGTTCAGACCGAGGAGGATACTCATGACGC